>NZ_JBHVER010000026.1:0-57065 GCF_042802195.1 Kitasatospora sp. NPDC057500
GGCACCACCCGGACGGGCCACGGCGGCCCCGGGGCTCGGCGCGGCGGATCGTCAGGCAGGGATCACCCGGTAGCTCAGGGCCGCCGCGGGGAGGTCGGACTGGGCCAGCGAGCCGGAGGCCCACGGGTGGACGCCGGTGCAGCCGGCCCCGGTGAAGAGCAGCACCGAGGCGGACCCGTTGACGATCTGGACGGAGCGGACGGGCTTCGCCAGGGTGTGGCAGGTGCCGAGGTCGCCGAGGTCGACCACGCTCACCGCCCCGGTGCCGTTGGCGCCCGCGTAGAGGTACCCGCCCTCCTGGAGCGGGGGCCACCCGGCCGCGGCGTCCGCCGTTCCGGCGCCGAGGCCGACCAGGGCCGCCGTCGCGGCCGCGGCCGCCGTGCGCAGTGCCGTCCGGAGGCTGATCATGGGCAACCACTCTTCCCTTCACACGGGTGACGCGGGGCCGCCGTGCTCACCGAGCGACCGGCCTCGCACCGGCCCGACCGGGCCGGTGGCAGCAGAGCCTGGCACGGGCGACCGGGCCGCAGGGAGTGCAGAACCGGTCAAACACCCGCCTCGTCACCGTCTTGACAGGTGATGAAACGGGGGCGCATCCTGAGTCCGTCCGCAGTCCGGAGGGTGGTCATGAGCAGCAATCGCACCGACGATCCCGCCGCCGGGGCGAGGCACGCCCGCTTCGGCAGGCTCCCCGAGCGCATCCGTTTCGAGGACATGACGGAGGAGAGGCCGACCGGACCGGGCGAGGGGCCGGGCGACACCTACGACCCCGAGGGCGCCTTCAGGTTCTACAACTGCCTGGCCGTCGACTTCGGTCCGTAGCCGGGCCGCCGCCCGGGTAAACCGGCGGAGCGGCGCGGCGCGGCCCGTGCGGCCCGGGGAGATGATCGCCGGGTTCACGGGTGCCCACACCGCCGGAGGCGCACATGCGGATCCTGCTCGTCGCGAGCGCGTTCAACAGCCTCACCCAGCGGGTCCACGCCGAACTGCGCGACCGGCGCCACCGGGTGGACGTCCACCTGGCCGGGGACGACGGGGCGCTGCGCACGGCGGTGCGGGACCACGCCCCGGAGCTGGTGATCGCACCGATGCTCACCACGGCGCTGCCGCGCGACGTCTGGTCGGCCGTCACCTGCCTGGTCGTGCACCCCGGCCCGCCGGGCGACCGGGGCCCGTCCGCCCTCGACTGGGCGCTCCACGAGGGCGCGACGCGGTGGGGCGTGACCGTGCTCCAGGCCGACGAGGTGATGGACGCCGGCCCCGTCTGGGCCTCGGCGTCCTGCCTGCTGCCGCCCGCGGCCAAGAGCGACCTCTACCGGGGCGAGGTCTCCGACGCCGCCCTCGACGCCGTGCTGCGGGCCGTGCGGCGGTTCGCCTCCGGCACCTTCACCCCCCGCCCGCAGAGCGGCCCCGACTGGCGGGCGGCCGACCACACCCGCCCCTACCTGCGCCAGGGGCTGCGGCGGATCGACTGGGAGCGCGACACCACCGACACCGTGGTGCGAAAGCTCCGGGCCGCCGACTCGCGGCCCGGCGTACTGGACGACCTGCTCGGCGGCGAGTGGTACCTGCACGGCGGCCACCCCGAGCGGACGCTGCGCGGACGCCCCGGCGAACCGCTGGCCACCAGGGCCGGGGCACTGTGCCGGGCGACCGCCGACGGCGCGGTGTGGATCCCGGAGCTGCGCCGGCGCCGCCCGCCCGGCGGGCCCGCCACCGTCAAGCTGCCGGCCGTCACGGCCCTCGGCGACTCGCTGCCCCGCCTGCCGGAGCTTCCGGCGCCGCTGATGCCGGCCGCGGACGACCCGGTCTGGTCGGACATCCGCTACGCCGAGGACGGACCGGTCGGCCTGCTGCGCTTCTCCTTCCCCGGCGGTGCGATGAGCACCGCCCACTGCCGCCGCCTGCTCGACGCCTACCGCTACGCGCTGACCCGCCCGACCACCGTGCTGGTGCTCGGCGGCGGCCGCGACTTCTTCTCCAACGGCATCCACCTCAACGTGATCGAGGCGGCCGACGACCCGGCGGCCGAGTCCTGGGCCAACATCAACGCCGTCGACGACCTGGCCGAGGCCGTCCTCACCACCACCGACCGCCTGGTGGTCGCCGCCCTCGGCGGCAACGCGGCGGCCGGCGGCGTGATGCTCGCGCTGGCCGCCGACGAGGTCTGGTGCCGCCGGGGCGTCGTGCTCAACCCGCACTACCGGCTGATGGGCCTGCACGGCTCCGAGTACTGGACGTACAGCCTGCCGCGCAAGGTGGGCGCGGAGCAGGCCCGCCGGCTCACCGAACGGGCGCTGCCGGTGAGCGCCGCGGCCGCCCTGCGGACCGGGCTGGTCGACCGGGTGCTGCCCTGCGGCCCGCAGCAGTTCGAGGCCGAGGCCGCCCGGCTGGCCCGGCTGACCGCCGCCTCGCCGACGGTCCACGGCCGGATCGCCGCCAAGAAGGCCGCCCGCGAGGCCGACGAGCGCATCCGGCCGCTCGCCGACCACCGGGCGGCGGAGCTGGCCGTGATGCACGCCCAGTTCTTCGACCCGCGCGCGCCCTACCACGCGCTGCGCGCCGCCTTCGTCCGGAAGACGCCCGCCCCCGCCGCCCCCGCGTGACCCGGACGGCCCACCGGGATCGCGGCTGTTCGGACGCTCCGGGCGGCTCCGTGGACCGGCGGGACGGGCCGGGGACTGTTATGACGGTTCTGAGCCATTTCGTCCGGCTCCCGGTTCCGAGGAGGCATCCTCATGGGTGCTGCAACAACGAACGCCACCGCCACCGACGTGGTGCACATTCTCTGGATCAACGCGGGCCTGAGCTGCGACGGCGACTCGGTCGCGCTGACCGCCGCCATGCAGCCGAGCATCGAGGAGATCGTCACCGGCGCCCTGCCCGGCCTGCCGAAGGTCGCCGTGCACTGGCCGCTGATCGACTTCGAGTGCGGCCCGGTCCAGGGCGCCGACAACTTCGTCGAGTGGTTCTTCAAGGCGGACCGCGGCGAACTCGACCCGTTCGTCCTGGTCGTCGAGGGGTCCATCCCCAACGAGCGGATCAAGGAGGAGGGCTACTGGTGCGGCTTCGGCGACGACCCCGCCACCGGCCAGCCGATCACCACCAGTGAATGGCTGGACCGCCTCGCCCCCAAGGCCACCGCGGTCGTCGCGATCGGCACCTGCGCCACCTACGGCGGCATCCACGCGATGGAGGGCAATCCGACCGGCGCCATGGGCGTGCCCGACCACCTCGGCTGGGACTGGAAGTCCAAGGCCGGCCTGCCGATCGTCTGCGTGCCGGGCTGCCCCATCCAGCCCGACAACTTCGCCGAGACCCTGACCTACCTGCTCTACCAGCTGGCCGGCTCCGCGCCGATGATCCCGCTGGACGACAAGCTGCGCCCGACCTGGCTGTTCGGCGCCACCGTGCACGAGGGCTGCGACCGCGGCGGCTACTACGAGCAGGGGCAGTTCGCCACCGACTACGGCACGCCGGAGTGCCTGGTGCGGCTCGGCTGCTGGGGCCCGGTCGTCAAGTGCAACGTCACCAAGCGCGGCTGGATCAACGGCATCGGCGGCTGCCCGAACGTCGGCGGCATCTGCATCGCCTGCACGATGCCCGGCTTCCCCGACAAGTTCATGCCGTTCATGGACCCGCCGCCCGGCTCGACGGTCTCCACCAAGGTCAGCCGGACGTACGGCTCGGTGGTCCGCCGGCTGCGCGCCATCACCCTCCGGACGCTCGACAAGGAACCCAGGTGGCGCCACCCCGGGCGCACCCTGACCACCGGCTACCGCCCGCCGCGGTGACCGGACGGGCCGCCGCGCCCCGGGCGCGGCGGCCCCGCCGCCTCCCCTCCCCGCCTCCAGAAGGGCACGACAGACACGATGACGACGACGAGCAGGGCGGCCGGGGACGGCAACGGCCTGGTGGAGATGTCCTGGGACCCGATCACCCGGATCGTGGGCAGCCTGGGCATCCACACGAAGATCGACTTCAAGCAGAAGAAGGTCGCGGAGTGCTACAGCACCTCCTCGGTCTTCCGCGGCTACAGCGTCTTCATGCGGGGCAAGGACCCCCGCGACGCCCACTTCATCACCAGCCGGATCTGCGGCATCTGCGGCGACAACCACGCCACCTGTTCGGTCTACGCGCAGAACATGGCCTACGGGGTGAAGCCCCCGCACCTCGGCGAGTGGATCATCAACCTCGGCGAGGCCGCCGAGTACATGTTCGACCACAACATCTTCCAGGAGAACCTGGTCGGGGTCGACTACTGCGAGAAGATGGTCCGCGAGACCAACCCCGGCGTGCTGGACCTCGCCGAGCGCACCGAGGCGCCGCACGCCGGCGACCACGGCTACCGCACCATCGCCGACATCATGCGCTCGCTCAACCCCATCGAGGGGGAGTTCTACCGCGAGGCGCTCCAGGTCAGCCGCTACACCCGGGAGATGTTCTGCCTGATGGAGGGCCGCCATGTGCACCCCTCCACGCTGTACCCCGGCGGGGTCGGCACGGTGGCCACCGTCCAACTGTTCACCGACTACCTCACCCGGCTGATGCGCTACGTGGAGTTCATGAAGAAGGTCGTACCGCTCCACGACGACCTCTTCGACTTCTTCTACCAGGCCCTGCCCGGCTACGAGGAGGTCGGCCGCCGCCGCGTCCTGCTCGGCTGCTGGGGCAGCCTCAACGACCCCGACCACTGCGACTTCACCTACCGCAACATGACCGACTGGGGCCGGCGGATGTTCGTCACCCCCGGCGTCGTCGTCGACGGCAAGCTGGTCACCAACGACCTCACCCGGATCAACCTCGGCATCCGCATCCTGCTCGGCAGCTCCTACTACCAGGACTGGGAGGGCCAGGAGCAGTTCGTCACCCACGACCCGCTCGGCAACCCCGTCGACCCCCGCCACCCCTGGAACCAGCACACCATCCCCGCCCCGCAGAAGCGCGACTTCGACGACAAGTACAGCTGGGTGATGTCCCCGCGCTGGTTCGACGGCACCGACCACCTCGCCCTCGACACCGGCGGCGGCCCGATCGCCCGCCTGTGGTCCACCGCCCTGTCCGGGCTGGTCGACATCGGCTACGTCAAGGCCACCGGCCACAGCGTGCTGATCAACCTGCCGCGCTCGATGACGAGGCCGGAGACCACCTTCGAGTGGAAGATCCCGCAGTGGAGCAACGCCCTCGAACGCAACCGCGCCCGCACCTACTTCCAGGCCTACGCGGCCGCCTGCGCCCTGCACTTCGCCGAGAAGGCGCTGGACGAGGTCCGGGCCGGGCGCAGCCGGACCTGGGAGCGCTTCGAGGTGCCGGACGAGTCCATCGGCTGCGGCTTCACCGAGGCCGTGCGCGGCGTCCTGTCGCACCACATGGTGATCCGGGACGGAAAGATCGCCAACTACCACCCGTACCCGCCCACCCCGTGGAACGCCAGCGTGCGCGACAGCCTCGGCACCCCCGGGCCCTACGAGGACGCCGTCCAGAACACCCCGATCTTCGAGGAGAACCCGCCGGACGAGTTCAAGGGCATCGACATCATGCGCGCCGTCCGCAGCTTCGACCCCTGCCTGCCCTGCGGCGTGCACATGTACGTCGGCGGCGGACGCACCGTGCAGAAGATGCACGTGCCCACCGGCCTGAGCGGGCTCACCGCATGACGGCGGAACAGACCGGACTGCGGATCCAGGAGGCCCTCGACCGGCTCGACGGGATCGACGGGCCCGGCGGTGCCGGCGCCGCCCAGCAGGCCGGCGAGCAACTGGTGCGCGACCTCATGGACTTCTACCACGAGGGCCTCACCCGGATCGTCACGGCGCTGCCCGGCCCCGCCCTCACCGCGCTGCTGGACGACCCGGCCGTGGCCGCCCTGCTCGTCCTGCACGAACTGCACCCCGAGGACACCGCCGCCCGGATCCACCGGGCGCTCGCCGCACTGCCCGAACCGGTCGAGCTGACCGGCTTCGACCCCGCCACCGGCACCGCCAGGCTGCGCCGCACCCGCGCCGGCTGCGGCTGCTCCGAGGAGGACATCGAGGCCGCCGTCGCCTGCCACGCGCCCGAGGTGACGGCCGCGGTGTTCGAACGCGCGCCGCAGCTGCTCCAGATCGCCACCCGCCCGGACACCCCGGCGGAGGCCGCCCGGTGAACACCCGCCAACCCGCCCGGCCCGGCACCGCCCTGCTGCACCGGCTGCGCGAGCCCGCACCCCCGCAGCCCGAGCGCTGCGCCTTCTGCGGCCAGGGCGTCCCCCCGTCGCACCGGCACCTGGTCGACACCGAGGAACAGACCCTCACCTGCGTCTGCACCGCCTGCGGCCTGCTGTTCCGGCAGCCCGCCGCGGCCGGCGGCCGCTACCGCCACGTCCCCGACCGCCACCTCACCGACCCCGACCCGGAACACCGGATCGACGAACAGGCCTGGAGCGCCCTCGGCATCCCGGTCGGCACCGCCTTCCTGTTCCGCAACGCCCGGCAGGACCGCCTCGTGCTGCTCTACCCCGGCCCCGGCGGCGCCACCGAGAGCGAACCCGACGAGGCCGCCTGGCACACCGCCCTCGGCACCAGCCGGCTCGCCGCCGCCCTGGAACCCGACGTCGAGGCGCTGCTGCTGCGCCGCACCGGCACCGGCGTTCACTGCCTGCTGGTGCCGATCGACGCCTGCTACGAACTGGTCGGCCGGCTGCGGCGCTGCTGGAAGGGGTTCGACGGCGGGGCCGAGGCCAGGGCCGAGGTCGACGCCTTCTTCGCCAGGCTCGCCGAACGGGCCCGCCCGCTGCGAGAGGACGCCCCCCGGTGACCCCGCTCGCCTTCTCCTGCACCGCCGTCCGGGCCGCCGAACACGCCGCCGGCCCCACCCTGCTCTTCCGGCTGCGGATCACCGCCCCGCCCGGCACCCGGGTGCACGCCCTGGCGCTCCGCTGCCAGCTGCGCATCGAGCCCGCCCGGCGCGGCTACGACGCGGCGGAGGCCGGGCGGCTCACCGACCTGTTCGGCGAACGCGCCCGCTGGGCCACCACCCTCAACCCGGTCGAGTTCGCCCAGGTGCCGCTGATGGTCCCCGGCTTCACCGGCGAGACCGAGCTGGACCTGCCCGTCCCCTGCACCTACGACCAGGACGTCGCCGCCCCCCGCTACCTCAGGGCGCTGGAGGACGGCGACGTGCCGTTGCTGCTGCTGTTCTCCGGCACCGCCTTCGCCGGCCCCGGCGGCTTCCAGGTCTCCCCGGTGCCCTGGGACCGGGAGGCCGCGGTGCGGATGCCCGTCCGGGTCTGGCGGGAGGCGATCGACCGGCACTTCCCCGGCTGCGGCTGGCTGCGGCTGCCCGAGGAACTGATGGACGCGCTGCTCGCCTACCGCTCGCGCCGCGCCCTGCCCTCCTGGGAGGCGACCGTGCGCCAACTGCTGGCCGGCGCCCCGGTCGAGGAGACGGCCCGGTGAGCGCCTCCGCCCTCCCCGCCGCGACCGGGACCGCCTTCGCCCACGCCCGGCAGATCGCCGACGCCGTCCTGTTCGAGGGCTACGTCCTCTACCCCTACCGGGCGTCCGCCGCCAAGAACCGGCTGCGCTGGCAGTTCGGCGTGCTCGTCCCGCCCGGCTACGGCGCCGACAGCGGCGAGCACTTCCACCAGCGCACCGAATGCCTGATGGAGCCGCGCCCCGGCGACCGGCTGGCCGTCGAACTGCGCTTCCTGAGGGCACGGCGGCGCACCGTCGAACGGGCCCTGCCCGGCGGCGGCTACGAGGAGACCGACGCACTCGAACTCGCCGACCGGGTCCTGGTGCCGTGGGACGAAGGCGTCGAGGAGAGAATCGAACTCGTCGTCCCTGTCGACGAGTTGGGCGACGAGCTGGTCCGGCCCTTCCACCTCCCGGCCGGCCGGTGGACCGAACCGCTGCGCGCCGACGGCGCCGTCGTCGGCCGGCTGCTGCGCCGCTGGGAGCGGACCGACGGCCTGCTGCGGCTGAGCACCCGGGAGGTCCCCGGCCCGTACGGGGTGCGGCTGCTGACCGCCGTGGTGGAGAACACCACCGACTGGGCGCCGCGGCCGGACGACGGACGGGAGACGGCGCTGGCCCGCTCGCTGGTCTCGGCACACCTGCTGCTCGGCCTCGAACGCGGCACCTTCCTGTCGCCGACCGACCCGCCCGAGTGGGCCAGGGACGCCGCCGCGGAGTGCCGCAACGAGCACACCTGGCCGGTGCTGGCCGGCCCGCCCGGCCCCGACCGGGTGGTGCTCTCCTCGCCGATCATCCTGGAGGACCACCCGGCCGTCGCCCCCGAGAGCCCCGGCACGCTCTACGACGCCACCGAGATCGACGAGATCCTCGCCCTGCGCACCGCCGCCCTGACGGACCGCGAGAAGCGGGAGGCCCGGGGCACCGACGAGCGGGCCGGCGCGGTGATCGACCTCGCCGACTCGCTGCCCCCGGAGGTGCTGGAACGGCTGCACGGCGCCGTCCGGGGCCTGCGCGAGATCACCGGCAACGCGCCCGGGCAGCCCTGGTGGGACCCGGGCGACGACCCCGGGGTGGACCCCGAGCGGGACCGCGTCCTGGTCGACGGCCGCGAGGTCGGCGCCGGCAGCCGGGTCCTGCTGCGGCCCGGACGGCGGCGCACCGACGCCCAGGACCTCTTCCTGGCCGGCCGCACCGCCGTGGTGGAGGCCGTGCTGCACGACGTCGACGGCTCGGTGCACCTGGCGGTGACCCTGGAGGACGACCCGGGCGCGGACCTGTGGCGAGCCCAGGGCCGCTTCCGCTACTTCCAGCCGGACGAGATCACCCCGCTGGAGGGGCCGTGACACCGGGAAAGGTGCTGGTCGCCGGGGTGGGCAACATCTTCCTCGGCGACGACGGCTTCGGGGTGGAGACCGTGCGCAGGCTGCGGGAGCACCCGCTGCCGCCCGACGTCGAACTGCTCGACGTCGGCGTGCGCGGCGTCCACCTGGCGTACCGGCTCCTCGACGGCTACCGGACGCTGGTGCTGGTGGACGCCACCTCGCGCGGCGGCGAGCCGGGCACCGTCTACCTGATCGAGGCGGACGCCGGGCCGCTGGAGGCGCCGGTGCTGGACGGGCACCGGATGGGCCCGGACGCCGTGCTCGCGCTGCTCGGCACGCTGGCCGCCGGCACCGGCGGCTCACCGCCGGACCGGGTCCTCGTGGTGGGGTGCGAACCGGAGTCGCTGGAGGAGGGGATCGGACTGAGCGCGCCGGTGGCCGCCGCCGTCGAGGAAGCGGTCCGGCTGGTCCTGCGGACCGTCGGCGCGCACGCCCAAGCCAAGAGAGAGGTCTCACCGTCATGAGGAAGCTGCTGTGCGCGGCCGTGCTCGCCGCCGTCGTCGCCCTGGTCGTGCAGAACCTGGACGACCTGAAGCGCTATCTGCGCATCCGCCGGATGTGAACGGGGCGTTGGTGCGTCCGGCGTAGTCCCGGGGGCGGCGGCGGCGCGGCTTCGGGCCGCTGCCGCCGCCGCGGCCTGTAATGGGGCCCGTTGCCTCCCAGCCGGGAACGGGGCCCCATGCACGAGATGTCGATCGCGACGGCCGTCGTCGAGCAGGTGGACGCCGCGGCGCGCGAGCACGGGGCGGAGGCGGTCGCGCGGGTCCGGCTGCAAGTGGGCGAGCTGGCCGGGGTGGTGCCCGAGGCCCTCGACTTCTGCTTCGAACTGGCCTGCGCCGGAACGCTGGTGGCGGGCGCCGTGCTGGAGACCGAGGCAGTGCCGGCGCGGGCCAGGTGCCTGCCGTGCGCGGCCGAGTGGGCCGTCGGTATGCCGCCCGACCTCGGCTGCCCGCACTGCACCGGCGGCCGGGTCGAGCTGCTGGCGGGCCGCGAACTGCAGATCCTCGGCGTCGAGTGGGCCGGACGCCCGCCGGGCGCCGCGGCCGGTGCCGGACAGGAAGGCTGAACCCATGTGTCGCTCGGTGGAACTCCGGCAGGCGGTCCTCGCCCGGAACGACGACGGGGCCCGCGAACTGCGCGCCCGGCTGCTCGCCCGGGGCACCGTCGCGGTGAACCTGCTCTCCAGCCCCGGCAGCGGCAAGACGGCTCTGCTGGAGGCCGAACTCGGGCTGGCCAGGGAGCGCGGGATCGCCGTCGCCGCGCTCACCGCCGACCTCGCGACCGAGAACGACGCGGTGCGCCTGGCCCGTTCGGGCGTACCGGTGAAGCAGGTGCTCACCGACGGGCTCTGCCACCTGGAGACCGCCATGCTCAGCGGGCAACTGGCGGGCTGGCTCCCGGAGGGGACCAGGCTGCTGTTCGTGGAGAACGTCGGCAACCTGGTCTGCCCGGCCTCCTACGACCTCGGCGAGTCGCTGCGGGTGGTGCTCGCCTCGGTCACCGAGGGGGAGGACAAGCCGCTGAAGTACCCGACGGCGTTCGGGCTCGCCAACCTGGTGCTGGTGACCAAGGCCGACCTGGCGGCGGCGGTGGAGTTTGACGAGGCCGCCTTCCTGGCGAGCGTCGAGCGGGTGAACCCGGGCGTGGAGGTGGTGTTCACCTCGGCCAGGACCGGGCAGGGCGCGGGGGAGCTGCTGACCCGGGCCCTCGCGGTGCTGGACGGCGCGGACGTCCACCGGCCGGTGATGGCGGGCGCGCCGCAGCACGGCCACGGCCACGGGCACACTCACGGGCACGGGCACGGGCACTCGCACGCGGGTGCGGCGGCGGAGCGGGCGTGACGGTACGGCGCCGGGTGGCCGTCAGCGGCGTCGTCCAGGGCGTCGGCTTCCGGCCCTTCGTCCACGCGCTCGCCACCGAACTGGGACTCGCCGGAACCGTCACCAACACCGGCGAAGGCGTGCTGGCCGAGGTCGAGGGCGGGCGGGAGGCCGTCGAGGCGTTCTGCCGCCGGATCGCCGGCGACGCACCGCCGCTCGCCCTGGTCGCCGCCGTGGAGCACCTGCCGCTGCCCGCGACCGGCGAGCAGGGCTTCGCCATCACGCCCTCCCGGGACGGCGGACCGCACCGCACGCTGGTGCCGCCGGACACCGCCACCTGCGCCGACTGCCTCGCCGAACTCGCCGACCCGGCCGACCGCCGCCACCGGCACCCGTTCATCAGCTGCACCAACTGCGGACCGCGCCACACCATCGTCACCGGGCTGCCCTACGACCGCGCCAACACCACCATGGCCGGCTTCCCGCTCTGCCCGGACTGCACCCGGGAGTACACCGACCCCGCCGACCGGCGCTTCCACTCCCAGCCGCTCTGCTGCCACTCCTGCGGCCCCCGGCTCGCCCTCACCGTCCCCGGCCGGCCCGTCGTCGAGCGCGAGGCCGCCCTCGACGGCGCCCGCCGGCTGCTGCGCGAGGGCGCCGTCCTCGCCGTCAAGGGCATCGGCGGCTACCACCTGGCCTGCGACGCGCGGAACCCGCAGAGCGTCACCCGGCTGCGCGAGCGCAAGCGGCGCGGCGCCAAACCCTTCGCCCTGATGGCCCGGGACCTCGGGGAACTCGCCGCACTGGCCCGGACCGGCCCGGTCGAGGAGGAACTGCTCACCGGCCCGGCCCGGCCGATCGTGCTGCTGCGCCGCTCGGGCCCGGGCCCGGAGGCGGTGGCGCCCGGCAGCCCCGACCTCGGGGTGATGCTGCCCTACACCCCGCTGCACCACCTGCTGCTCGCGCCGCCCGGGCCCGCCCTCCTGGTGATGACCAGCGCCAACCTGTCCGGCGAGCCCATCGTGACGGACGACCGGGAGGCCCTCACCCGGCTCGCCCCGCTGGTCGACGGCTGGCTGACGCACGACCGGGCGATCCACGTCCCGTGCGAGGACTCGGTGGTCCGGGTCGTCGACGGCGAGCGGCTGCCGCTGCGCCGCTCGCGCGGCTACGCCCCGCTGCCGCTGCCGCTCCCCGTGCCGGTGCGGCCCGCGCTGGCCGCCGGCGGGGACCTCAAGAACGCCTTCGCGCTGGCGGCCGGGGGCTACGCCTGGCTGTCCGGCCACATCGGGGACATGGACGACCTCGCCACCCTGGGCGCCTTCGACCGCGCGGTGGCCCAGTTGGGGGCCGTCACCGGGGTCCGGCCGGAGGTGCTGGCGGTGGACCGCCACCCCGGCTACCGCTCGGCCCGGCACGCCCGGCGCACCGTCCCGGCGGCCGAGACGCGGACGGTGCAGCACCACCACGCGCACATCGCCTCGACGATGGCGGAGCACGGCCTCGACGGCCGCCGGCCCGTCATCGGCGTCGCCTTCGACGGCACCGGCTACGGCGACGACGGCGCGGTCTGGGGCGGCGAGGTGCTGCTCGCCGACTACGACGGCTTCCGCCGGTTCGGCCACCTGGCCTACGTGCCGCTGCCGGGCGGCGACGCGGCGGTGCGGCGCCCGTACCGGATGGCACTCGCCCACCTGTGGGCGGCGGGCCTGCCGTGGAGTGCCGCCCTGCCCGCCGTCCGGGCCTGTCCTGGCGATGAACTCGGCATTCTGGAGCGGCAGTTGGAGCGCTCGCTGAACTGCGTGCCGACCTCCAGCATGGGGCGGCTGTTCGACGCCGTCTCTGCGCTGGCCGGGGTCTGCAAACTGGCCGGGTACGAGGCCCAGGCGGCGGTCGAACTGGAGGCGGCGGCGCTGGAGCACGGGCCGGCCGAGGGGTACGCCTTCGCGCTCCGCCGCGAGGGCGGCGTCCTGGTCGGCGATCCCGGGCCGGTGCTGGCGGCGGCGGTCGGGGACCTCGCCGCCGGGGCGTCGGCCGGACTGGTCGCCGCCCGCTTCCACGACGCGGTGGCCGGCCTGGTCCGTGCGCTGTGCCGGGCCGCCCGCGCGGAGTGCGGCCTGGAGACGGTCGCGCTGACCGGCGGGGTCTTCGCCAACGCGCTGCTCTCCGCCGACTGCGGGCGCGGCCTGCGGGCCGACGGCTTCACCGTGCTGCGGCACCGCCGGGTGCCGCCCAACGACGGCGGACTGGCGCTCGGCCAGCTGATGGTGGCCGCCCGGGCCGGCGACCCGGGCGCCGGTTGAGAGGAGAGGGCCCATGTGCCTGGCGGTGCCCGGCAGGGTGATGGAGATCGAGGAGCGGGACGGCACCCGGATGGCGGTCGTCGACTTCGGCGGCGTCGTCAAGGACGTCTGCCTGGAGTACCTCCCCGATCTGGCGGTGGGTGAGTACGCCATCGTGCACGTGGGGTTCGCGTTGCAGCGGCTGGACGAGGAGTCGGCCCGGCGGACCCTCGACCTCTTCGCGGAACTCGGCCTGTTGCAGGAGGAGTTCGGCGACCCGTGGGAGGCAGTGGCCGGGCAGGCCGGAACGGAGGAGCGGAGTTGAGGTACCTGGAGGAGTTCCAGAACCCGGAGTTGGCGGGCGGGCTGCTCGCGGACATCCGGGCGACGGTGACCAGGCCGTGGGCGCTGATGGAGGTGTGCGGCGGTCAGACGCACAGCATCATCCGGCACGGGATCGACCAACTGCTGCCCGAGGAAGTCGAGTTGATCCATGGGCCGGGCTGCCCGGTGTGCGTGACCCCGCTGGAGGTGATCGACCGGGCACTGGCCATCGCCGCCCGGCCCGGGGTGGTCTTCTGCTCCTTCGGCGACATGCTGCGGGTGCCGGGCACCGACCGCGACCTGTTCCGGGTGCGCGGCGAGGGCGGCGACGTACGGGTGGTCTACTCGCCGCTGGACGCGCTGCGGATCGCCAAGGAGAACCCGGACCGCGAGGTGGTGTTCTTCGGCATCGGCTTCGAGACCACCGCCCCGCCGAACGCGATGGCCGTCCACCAGGCGAGGAAGCAGGGCGTGCGCAACTTCAGCATGCTGGTCTCGCACGTGCGGGTGCCCCCGGCCGTGGAGGCGATCATGAACGCGCCGGACTGCCGGGTGCAGGCCTTCCTCGCCGCCGGGCACGTGTGCAGCGTGATGGGCGTCGAGGAGTACCCGGACCTGGCCGAGCGCCACCGGGTGCCGATCGTGGTCACCGGCTTCGAGCCGCTGGACATCCTGGAGGGGATCCGGCGCACCGTACGGCAGTTGGAGCGCGGCGAGCACACCGTCGACAACGCCTACCCGAGGGCCGTCCGCCCCGAGGGCAACCCGGCGGCGCGGGCGATGCTGGCGGACGTCTTCGAGGTGACCGACCGGGCCTGGCGGGGCATCGGCGTCATCCCGCGGAGCGGCTGGCGGCTCTCGCCGCGCTACCGCGACCACGACGCCGAGTACCGCTTCGACGTCTCCGGCATCACCACCCGGGAGCCGGCCCAGTGCCGCAGCGGCGAGGTGCTGCAGGGCCTGCTCAAGCCCGACCAGTGCGGGGCCTTCGGCACCGTCTGCACCCCGCGCACCCCGCTCGGCGCGACCATGGTGTCCAGCGAGGGGGCCTGTGCCGCGTACTACCTCTACCGGCGGCTGGGCGTGCCGGGCGGGTCCGGTGCGCCGGGCGTGCCGGGTGTGCCGGACGCCTCCCGGGAGGCGAGCCCCGTTGGCTGACACCGGGACCCTGACCGGGCCGGACCTCTCCGGCTGGAGCTGCCCGCTGCCGCTGCGCGACCACCCCCGGGTGGTGATGGGGCACGGTGGCGGCGGGGCGCTGTCCGCCGAACTGGTCGCGGGACTCTTCGCCCCGGCCTTCGGCGGCCGGACGCTGGCCGGCCTCGCGGACTCCGCCGTGCTCGAACTCGGCGGCGCCAGGCTGGCGTTCTCCACCGACTCCTTCGTGGTGCGGCCGCTGTTCTTCCCCGGCGGCAGCATCGGTGACCTCGCCGTCAACGGGACGGTCAACGACCTCGCGATGAGCGGGGCGCGGCCCGCCTACCTGTCCTGCGGCTTCATCCTGGAGGAGGGGGTGGAGCTGGCGGTGGTGGACCGGGTGGCCCGGGCCCTCGGCGCCGCCGCCCGGGCGGCCGGGGTGGAGGTGGTCACCGGGGACACCAAGGTGGTGGAGGCCGGCCGCGGCGACGGCGTCTACCTGAACACCGCCGGCATCGGGCTGGTCCCGGCGGGCGTGGACATCAGGCCGCAGCGGGCCGTGCCGGGCGACGTGGTGATCGTCAGCGGGGACGTCGGCGTGCACGGCGTCGCCGTCATGAGCGTGCGCGAGGGCCTGGAGTTCGGGGTCGCGATCGAGAGCGACTGCGCCGCGCTCGGCGGTCTGGTCGAGGCGATGCTCGCGGTCACCCCCGATCTGCACGTGCTGCGCGACCCCACCCGGGGCGGGCTGGGCGCGGCGCTCAACGAGATCGCGGCGGCGGCCGGGGTGGGCGTGGTGGTGCGCGAGCGGTCGGTGCCGGTGCCGCCCGAAGTGGCCAACGCCTGCGCCGTGCTGGGCCTCGACCCGATGTACGTCGCCAACGAGGGCAAGCTGGTCGCCTTCGTGCCGCGCGCGGAGGCGGACGCGGTGCTCGCCGCGATGCGGGCGCACCCGCTGGGCGCGGGCGCGGCGGTGATCGGCGAATGCGTGGCCGACCACCCCGGCGCGGTCGTCGCCCGGACGGCGTTCGGCGGCACCCGGGTGGTGGACCTGCCGATGGGGGAGCAGCTGCCGAGGATCTGTTAGCCCCCGCCGCGTGCAGGGCCCCGGCGGACGGTGTGTCGTTCGCCGGGGCCGCGCCGTCTCCGGTCGCCCACGAACCACGGGCGCGGTAGCGTCACCTGCGGTCACCGGTCCGTCGCGGAGCGCATTCCCGGGGCGGGTGCGCGGGTGGCCCCGCCGTCCACCCGTCGATCCGACAGGAGCGTTCCCCGTGGCCGTACCCACCACCTTCGACCAGCGCGCGACCGGCTTCGGCCTCCCGCTCGCGTACAACCTGGCCAAGGCCGCCGAACTCGCCTACAAGGACGAGGCCACCATCGAGGCGCAGGCCCGCGACTGGGGCTTCGGGACCGTACGCCACCACCGCACCCGCTTCACCCCGCCGTTCCCGCTCCAGGACACCCAGGCCTACACGATGGCGGGGGAGCACATGATCGTCACCGCGTTCCGGGGCACCGAGGCCCAGCAGATCCGCGACTGGCTCACCGACAGCACCACCCCGCCGTGGCCCGGGCCCGCCCGCACCGGATACGTCCACTACGGCTTCGCGGAGGCCCTGGACTCCGTCTTCCCCGACGTCGCCAAGACCCTCGCCGACCTGCGCACCGGCGAGCAGAGCGTCTGGTTCACCGGCCACAGCCTCGGCGGGGCGCTCGCGATGCTCACCGCCGCCCGGCTGAGCCTGGAGGACCCCCGGCTCCAGGCCGACGGCGTCTACACCTTCGGCCAGCCCCGGACCTGCGACCGCCTGCTCGCCGCCGCGTACGACAAGGGCCTCCGGGGCCGCACCCACCGCTTCGTCCACGACAACGACATCGTGCCCCAACTGCCCCCGGAGCCGGCCTTCACCCATGTGGAGACGCTGCACCAGATCGACTCGGCCGGCCGCGTCCGGGAGCGGACCGGGCTGGTGGCGGGCCTGACCGACCGCGCCAAGGGGCTGGGCGCCGCCGCCTTCTCGCCGGACGGCGAGGGCATCCGCGACCACCTGATGCGCAACTACCTCGCGGCCCTGGAGAAGGCGCTGGGCTGACCCCCGGCGGCCGCCTGGCGTGATCCGAAGGAGAGGGCCTACGCGCCGTCAGGGGTCAGGAAGCCGTCGACCAGCGCCACGAAGCGCCCGGGCTCCTCCGCCCACGGGCGGTGGCCGGACTCCGCGAGGACCTCCAGCCGGCTGCCGGGGTGGGCGGACGCCGCCGCGCGGGCCGGTGCCGTGCCGACCATGCCGTCCGAGGCGCCGGCCACCACCAGGACGGGCGTGCGGGCGGCCCCCAGCCGCGCGACCCGTCCGGCGAGGGTTCCCGGATCGGCCGACCCGGCGTAGAAGGCCTCCCGCAGCCACGGGTGGGGGGACGCGTAGTGCGGCGGGTACTCGGCCAGGCGCTCCTCGGTCCAGCGGTGCCAGAAGAACGGCAGCACCCGGCGTTGCAGCGCCGCGAGTTCACCACCCGTCCGGCCCCCGCGCGCCAGCAGCCGGTCCGCCTCCGCGGCGTCGGCGTACCAGGGCTCGGCGGACCGCGCGGCCCGCAGTCCCGCGAGTTCCGTTGCGTCGACCTCGCGCCCGGCCCGGCCGACCGGGGCGACCAGCACGGCGCGGCGCGCCCGGCCGGGGAAGGCCGCCAGGTACTCCTGCGCGGTGAGGCAGCCGGCCGAGTGCGCCAGCAGGTCGAAGCGCTCCAGCCCCAGGTGGAGGCGGAGCGCCTCCAGGTCGCGGGCCTGCTCGACGAACGACACCGTCCGCCGGTCCGCCGGGACCCCGGACCGCCCGGCCGCCCTGGCGTCCGCCGGTACCAGGCGCCGCCGCCGGTCGAGGCCGCCGAGGTCGCCGAGGTAGCGCAGGTCCATCCCCGGTCCGCCGGGCAGCACCAGCAACGGCTCGCCCTCGCCGTGCACTTCGTAGCGGATCGGGCAGTCGTCGTAGGACCGGAAGCTCGGCATGATCGCCAGCCTTCCACGGCCCCGTCGAGTCGGCCGCCGGATCCTCGTCCAATCAGATGATTCCGGCGGCTTTGTCGTTATCCGATCGTCATTCCTGCTGGGGGGCCATGGTCAGCCCGGCCGAGGCGGCGCCGCGGCTGAGCACCACCGTGCGGATGTGCTCCAGGGCGCGGGCGTAGTCGGCGCGGCCGGGGTCTCGGCGGGCGGCCTCCCGGAGGTCGAGGACGCGGTAGGGCGGGCCGAGGTCGGTCACCTGGGGGACGAACTCGGCCTTGGCGACCGTCCAGCGCTGCCCGGGAGCGGCGGGCGGGGCGAAGGTGAACCGGGCGATCGAGCTCCAGTTGCCGCGCGGATCCTCGGCGCCGTCGTAGGTGAACATGTGGCCGGCGAGCTGGTCGCCGAGGCCGTACACGGTCCAGGTCCCGTTGATCTTCTCGTAGGCCTGCGGGATGTGGGCGTGGGTGCCGAGGATCAGGTCGATGTCCGGTCCGCCGCCGGCCTGCCCGCCGGTCTGCCCGGCGTCCGGCCCGGCGGCCAGTTCGCGGGCGAGCGTGAGCTGCTGCTCGTTCGGCGCGTCCTGCCACTCGGTGCCCCAGTGCAGGCTCACCGCCACGACGTCGGCACCGGCCGCGCGGGCGGCGCGGGCGTCGGCGAGGATCCGGTCCCGGTCGATCAGGTTCACCGCCCAGGGGCGGTCCGCCGGCAGCGGGATGCCGTTGGTGCCGTAGGTGTAGGCGAGGTGGGCGACGGTGGCGCCGCCGGCCCGCAGCAGCGCCGGCCGGCCCGCCTCGGCCTCGTCGCGGGCGGATCCGGTGTGCGCCAGGCCGACGGCGTCCATGGCGTCGAGCGTGCGCCGGATGCCGGCCGGGCCGTCGTCGAGGGTGTGGTTGGAGGCGGTGTCGCAGGAGGTGTACCCGGCCTCCTTGAGGGCCCGGGCGACCTGCGGCGGCGACTTGAACGCCGGGTAGCCGGTGAACGGGCCGCCGTCCGGGCCGTAGACGGTCTCCATGTGGCAGACGGCGAGGTCGGCGCCGCTGATCAGCGGCGCGACGCCGGCGAGCATCCGGCCGAAGTCGTAGCCTTCCCCGCCGGCGTCCTCCGCGGCCTGCCGGATGATCTCGGTGTGCGGCAGCACGTCACCGGTGGCGACCAGGGTGAACGCCCGCGGCCCGGTCGGGGCCGCGGTGGCGGTGACGGCGGGGCCCGGTTCCTCGCCCGCCGGCGGCGGAGCGGCGGGGGAGCCGCAGCCGGCGGCGGAGAGGAGCAGCGGGACGGCCATCGCGATGACCGGTCGGCGGGGCAGGCGCATGGTCGACTCATCTCATGATCGGAAGGCGTGACCGACCTTCCGACTATGCGCCGCCCCGACGGCTCCCCCTCGGCCCCACGCTCCGAGGTCACCCGGGGGACCGCACCCGCCTCCGCACGGCGCGCGGGCGGGCGGGCGCGCTCCTATCGTGGAGGTCGATCGCCCACAGAGCATCATCACCGCGCGTCACCGCACCTCCGGAGGGTCGACATGGCCACGCCCCGCAACGCGCGCCGCTCCGCGCCCGCCGCGAACGGTGGCGGATACCGCACGTCGCTTCCGTGGCGGCTCCTCACCGACGCGGCCGAGTACGTCGACCGCCGCTTCGGGTGGGACAGGCTGCCGGTCCTGCCGGGCCTGCTGACCCTCCTCGGACTGCGGATCCGACTGCGGCAGCGGAACCTGTACGACACCGGGCAGCTGCCCGCCGTCGACCCGCCCACCGCCGGGCCGCCGTCCGCGGGCCACCGGGTCAACCGGACCGCCGACGGCAGCCACAACGACCTCGGCGACCCGGCCATGGGCATGGCGGGCACCCGCTTCGGCCGCAACGTCCCGCTGGACCGGATCGCCCCGGCCACCGCCGAGGACGTGCTGTCCCGGCCGAGCCCCCGCGAGGTCAGCCGCGCGCTGCTCACCCGCCACGAGCTGGTCGCCGCCGAGACGGTCAACTCGCTGGTCGCCGCCTGGCTGCAGTTCATGATCCGCGACTGGTTCAGCCACGGCACGAGCCCCGTGGACCGCCCCTGGGAGGTGCCGCTCCTGGACGACGACCCGTGGCCCGAGCGGCCGATGCGGATCATGCGGACCCCGGACGACCCGACCCGGGACCCGCAGGCTCCCGCCGGGACCCCCGACACCCGGGTCAACGTCTCCTCCCACTGGTGGGACGCCTCCCAGGTCTACGGGAGCAGCGAGGAGGAGCAGCGGCTGCTGCGCACCGGGGAGTCGGGCCGGCTGCACGTGCGGGACGACGGGCGGCTCCCGCCGAACGCGGACCCGGCCCGCGACCCGTCCCGCATCCCCGGCTTCTGGCTGGGCCTGGCCATGATGCAGCAGCTGTTCGCCCGGGAGCACAACGCGATCTGCGACCACCTGCACCGCTCCTACCCGGGCTGGGGCGACGAGGAGCTGTTCCAGCGGGCCAGGCTGGTCAACGCCGCGCTGCTCGCCAAGATCCACACGGTGGAGTGGACGCCCGCCGTGATCAGCCACCCCACCACCGTCGCGGCGCTGCGCGCCAACTGGTGGGGCCTCGCGGGCGAGCGGGTGCACAGGCTCTTCGGGCGGATCAGCGGCAGCGAGGTCCTCAGCGGCATCCCCGGCGGCGGGACGGACCACTACGGCGTGCCGTACTCGCTCACCGAGGAGTTCGTCGCCGTCTACCGGATGCACCCGCTGATCCGCGACGACTGGCACCTGCGCTCCGTCACCGACGACGCCACCCTGCGGCAGTGCACCTTCCGCGACCTGGCCGGACCCGAGGCCCTGGAGGTCCTGGCCGCCGTCGGCCCGGCCGACCTCCTCTACAGCTTCGGCACCCTCCCGCCGGGCCTGGTCACCCTGCACAACTTCCCGCGCTTCCTCCAGGAGTACCAGCGCCCGGACGGCAACCTCCAGGACCTCGCCGCCACCGACATCCTGCGCAGCAGGGAACTCGGCGTCCCCCGCTACAACGAGTTCCGCCGGCTGCTGAGGCTGCGGCCCGCCCGGACCTTCCGGGAGCTGACCGGCAACCCGGAGTGGGCCGAGGAGATCGAGCGGCTCTACGAGGGCGACATCGAGAAGGTCGATCTGACGGTCGGCATGTACGCCGAGAAGCTCCCGGCCGGATTCGCCTTCAGCGACACCGCGTTCCGGATCTTCGTCCTGATGGCGTCCCGCCGGCTGAACAGCGACCGCTTCTTCACCGAGTACTACACCCCCGAGGTCTACTCCAAGGCCGGCCTGGCCTGGATCGACGACAACACGATGGTCACCGTCCTGCTCCGCCACCACCCGGAGCTGCGCACGGCCCTGGCCGGCCTGACCAACGCCTTCACCCCCTGGCACCCCGCCGGCCCGGCGACGTCGTGACGGCTGCCCTGCTCTTGGCCCGGTGGCGGGTGATATGTACGTTAGAACATAAGTGCCGGGGGTGATGGGCCCAGGCCGGAGCAAGAAGGACCCGAGCATGACCGACGCCACCGCGCCCGCCCGCTGCTGCATGCCGTCCGGAGGGGGCGCGCCGGCGCCGTCGGTCCCGCTGCCGCTGCCGTCGCCCTCGGCGCGCCGGGACGGCGCGGACGGGACGGTGCTGCTGCCCGGGGGCGACTTCCTGATGGGGACCGAGGACGCCGAGGGGTTCCCCGGGGACGGGGAGGGGCCGGTGCGGGCGGTGCGGCTGAAGCCGTTCCGGATCGACACCCGCGCGGTGAGCAACGAGCGGTTCGCCGCGTTCGTCGCCGACACCGGGTACCGGACCGAGGCGGAGCGCATCGGCTGGTCCTACGTGTTCGCGTCCTTCCTGCCCGCCGCGCTGCGCCGCGCCGCCCCGCGCCCCGAGCGGACGCCCTGGTGGTGCGGGGTGGAGGGGGCGGCCTGGAACCGGCCGGAGGGTCCGGGCAGCGGCGTCCAGGGGCGCGGCGACCACCCGGTGGTGCACGTCTCCTGGAACGACGCGGCGGCGTACGCGGCCTGGGCGGGCAAGCGGCTGCCCACCGAGGCGGAGTGGGAGTACGCGGCGCGCGGCGGCCTGGAGCAGGCGCGCTACCCGTGGGGCGACGAGCTGGACCCGGCGGGGGAGTACCGCTGCAACATCTGGCGCGGCACCTTCCCGGCGAAGAACACCGCCGCCGACGGCTACCGCGGCACCGCGCCCGTCGACGCCTTCGAGCCCAACGGCTTCGGGCTGTTCAACGTGTCGGGCAACGTCTGGGAGTGGTGCGCCGACTGGTGGACCACCGACCACCCGGCCGACCGCCCGCTGGTCGACCCCGCCGGCCCCGCCGCCGGCACCGACAAGGTCATCCGGGGCGGCTCCCACATGTGCCACCGCTCCTACTGCAACCGCTACCGGGTGGCCGCGCGCACCGCCAACACCCCGGACAGCTCCAGCGGGCACTCGGGCTTCCGCTGCGCGGCGGACGACTGAGGGGCGTCGACCCGGAGCGGAACCGGAGTATTGACATCCGGCTACCGGGGGGTAAGTCTTTGGTGCATAAGTTCCTCAGAACATAGGTGCCGCTCATGCAGCTCGACTATGTGATCCTCGGGGCGCTGACCCTGCGCCGCCTGTCCGGCTACGACCTGCGTCGCTGGATGGAGGGGCCGGGCCGCTTCATCGGGTACGGGGTCCAACTCCCGCACATCTACCGCCGCCTGGCCAAGCTCGTGGAGCGCGGCTGGGTGGCCTTCGAGGTCGACCCGCGCGAGGGCCGGCCGGACGCCAAGGTGTACCGGCTGACGGAGGAGGGCCACGCGGCCGTCCTGGAGTGGGCGCGGTCCCCCTACGTCCCGTCCCCGCGGCCCAAGGACCCCGACTTCGCCCTGCGCTTCGTCCTCGCGGGCCAGCTCGGCCCCGAGATCGCCCTGGACGTGGTCACCACCGAGCTGGAGTACCGGCTCAAGCAGCACGCCGAACCGGGCGCCCTGCCGCTGCCCGGCGCCTACGACCCGCAGGTCCCCGAACTCGACGAGGCCTGGGCCCGCGAGGTCCACACCATGGCCCACGAGCACGGCTACGCCTTCGGGGCCTCCCACATCGCCTGGCTCCAGCTCACCAAGGCCCGCCTGGAGGCGCGGCTCGGCCGCTGAACCCCCGGCACCCCCCGGCCCCACCCCCCCCGACGTCCCACCCCCAGCCACCGGTCGTCCGGCGTCCCCCCGCCGGCCGCACCGGTGCGAACCCTGCCCGCTCCCCTCCCCGGAGTCCCCTCATGCGCATCATCTACGTCGACGTGGACACCCTCCGCCCCGACCACACCACCCCCTACGGCTACCACCGCCCCACCACCCCCAACCTCCAGGCGCTCGCCGACAAGTCGGTCGTCTTCGAGCGCTACTACTGCTCCGACTCGCCCTGCCTGCCCTCCCGCACCGCCCTGACGAGCGGCCAGTTCGGCATCACCAACGGCGTGATCGGCCACTTCGGGCCCGCCGCCCAGTTCCGGCTCGACTCCGGCCACGGCCCCGAGCCCGACCGCCCCCTGCTCGGACAGCTCCTCGGCTTCGCCGGCCACTACACCGCCGCCGTCTCGGTGTTCGCCGAGCGCCACCGCGCCTACTTCTTCCACGCCAACTTCCGCGAGTCCATCCGCGCCACCGCCCGCCTCGGCGACGAGGAGGCCCAGGACGTCAACCGCGCCGCCGTCGACTGGATCCGCCGGCACGCGGACGACGAGAACTGGTACCTGCACCTCACCTACTGGGACCCGCACACCAACTACACCCAGCCCGCCGAGTGGACCGAGAAGATGGCGGCCTCCGGCCCGGTCCAGGAGTGGCCCGACGAGGAGACCATCGCGGCGCACGCCGAGGTCTACGGCCCGCGCAGCGCCCTCGACCTGCACTACTCGCTGACCGGCGACGGCACCTCCCCGGTCCCGCACAACATGCCCGACGCCATCCGCTCCCGCGCCGACTTCGAGCACCTGATCAACGGCTACGACGGCGCGGTCCACTACTGGGACCACTACTTCGGCCAGCTGATGGCCACCCTGGAGGAGCTGGGGATCGCGGAGGAGACCGCGGTGATCGTCAGCGCCGACCACGGCGAGTCCTTCGGCGAGCAGGGCTCCTACGCGGAGCACGGCCTGGCCAACGAGCCCACCCACCGGGTGCCGCTGATCGTCCACTGGCCCGGCGTCACCGACCGGCTGCCCGCCGAGGCGCGGCGCAACGACGCGCTGCTCTACAGCATCGACCTCGCCCCCACCCTCTGCGACCTGCTCGGCGTGCCCGTCCCCGCCGGCTGGCAGGGCACCTCCTTCGCCCCCGCGGTGCGCGGCGAGGCCATCGAGTCCCGCCCGTACCTGGTCCTCGGCCACGGCGCCCACACCTACCAGCGCGCGGTGCGCACCCGCGACCACCTCTACATCCGCACCTACCACCCGGGCGCCTTCCGGGCCGAGTGGGAGCAGCTCTTCCACGTCACCGAGGACCCCTACCTGACCCGCGACCTGCTCGAAGAGGAGCCCGAACTCGCCGCCGTCATGCGCTCCCACCTCGCCGAGTGGTGGAACGAGTACGCCGGGCGCCCCGGCTGCCTGCCCGACCCGATGCAGGCCACCCTGCAGACCGGGCCGACGTACTACAACGACCCCGCGCGGTACGCCCGGCACCTGCGCGACACCGGCCGCGAGCACCTCGCCGAGGACCTCGAAGCCCGCCTCACCTCCCTGAACGTCCCGGTCTCCTGGCACGCCCCTGACCGCCCGCGCACCGCCGAACTCGCGGCCCGCTGGGCGGCCATGATGCAGACCCGGGACCAGCGGTCCGTCCGGCCCAACTGACGCGCCACGCCGAGGGAGTTCCGCATGACCGCCAATTCCCCGCCGCCCGCCGCGGTGACCTCCCCGCCCGCCACCGCCACCGCCACCGCCGCCGGAACGGGCGGCAAGGGCCGCTGGCGCCAACTGGGCCTGCTCAGCGCCGCCATGGGGACCGACAGCGGCGAGCAGGGTGCCGTCTCGGTGCTGTTCCCCGCGATGCGCTCCGCCCTGAACCTGCCGCTGGCGGCCCTCAGCCTGCTGGTCGCCCTGGGCAAGATCATCGGGGTGGTCTTCGGGCCGATCTGGGTGAGCCTCGCCCAGCGCTACCCGCGCAAGTACGTCCTCGCCGTCAGCTCCGGCCTGTGGGGCGTGTGGACCATAGCCACCGGATTCGCCCAGAACTACCTGCAACTCGTGCTGCTCTTCGCGACCGCCGCCGCCGGCGTCGCCGGGAGCGGACCCCTGATCAACGGCATCCTCGCCGACCTCTTCGACGACCGGACCCGCGGCCGGGCGGCCGGTGTCCTCTTCGGCACCGTCGCCCTGGTCACCGGGCTCCTCGGCCCGCTGCTCGGGCAGCTGTCCCGGGTCGACGGCGGCTGGCGCTACGGCTTCTTCGCCGTCGGTGCCCTGCAAGTGCTGGCGGGAATCGCCATCCTGCTGTTCTTCGAGGACCCGGGCGTCGGCGGGGCCGAGCACCAGCTCGCCGCGCTGAAGGCCGGACCCGCCGCACCGCGCGGCCGCGCCTTCGACCGGGCGAGCCTGCGCCGGCTGGCTGGCATCCGCAGCTTCCCGCTGATGTGCCTGCAGCGGCTGCTCAGTGCCCAGTTCGTGATGGTCGCCTTCGGTGTGGTGTTCCTGGTCGACGTCCGCGGGTTCAGCAACGCCGAGGCCTCCTTGGTGGTCCTCCCCTCCGCGCTGTCGTACCTGATCGGGACCCTCTCCGGCGGGCTGGCCGCGGACCGCGTGCAGCGCCGCTTCCCCGGCTCGGGCCGCATCGCCGTCCTGCAGAGCGCGATCCTCGGGTACGGCGTCGTCGCCTACGTCGCCACCCAGATCGCCTGGACCCACCTCGGGATCTACGCCGCCCTCTTCTCGCTGCTGGGCCTGCTGCAGGGCTTCCAGCCGTCGGTCAACCGGCCGGTCGTCATGGCCATCACACCGCCGGAACTGCGCGGCGCGGCCTTCGCCGTCTTCCTCGGCATCGAAGGGGCCGCCTGGGCCGTGATCACCCTGCTCGTCGGCTACCTCGGGGACACCATCGGGCTGCAGGGCGCCTTCCTGTGGATGGTGGTCGTGGTCCTCCTCGCCAACGGGGTCCTCACCACGCCGCTGCACCGCACCTACGGCCGGGACGTCGCCGCCGTCCAGACCGAGCTGGACCGTCGCGCCACCGCCGGCTGACCGCTCCCGAACGAAACGCAGAACCGGGAAACACACATGACCAACCGCCCCAACTTCGTGATCCTCATGCCCGACCAGCTACGGGCCGACGCCGTCGGCGCGTTCGGCAACCCGTACGTCAGCACCCCGCACCTGGACGCCCTCGCCGCCCGCGGCACCACCTTCCACCAGGCCTACGTCCAGCACCCGGTCTGCTCGCCGAGCCGGGCGTCCGTCCTCACCGGCTGGTACCCGCACACCGCCGGCCACCGCACCCTCACCCACCTGCTCAAGGAGCACGAGCCCAACCTGCTGCGCATCCTCAAGGACGCCGGCTACCACGTCACCTGGGCGGGCGCCCGCGGCGACACCTTCGCCCCGGGCGTCACCGAGGCGAGCGTCCACGAGTACGGCTTCTCGACCATGCCCACCACCGGCTACGGCGGCGACTACCCCGACGGCGTCTGGTCCCGGCTGTTCTACCGGGGCCCGGTCCCCGACGACGGGCGGATCGACCCGGACGAGGCCGCGGTCCGCTCCGCCGAGCGGTTCCTGGAGAACCCGCCCGAGCGGCCCTGGGTGCTGTTCGTGCCGCTGGTGGCGCCGCACTGCCCGTTCCAGGTCGAGGAGCCCTGGTTCTCGATGGTCGACCGGGACGCCCTCCCCGACCCCGCCGCCCCCGGCGACCCGTCCGGCGAGCCGCGCTACATGGGGGCCATCCGCGAGCGCTACGGCATCGGCGAGGTCGCCCCGGAGCAGTGGCGCGAGGTCATGGCCACCTACTACGGGATGATCGCCCGCCTCGACGACCAGCTCGGCCGGGTGATGGGCGCGGTCGCGGGCGCCGGCGCCGCCGACAGCACCGTGACCCTGTTCTTCGCCGACCACGGCGAATACCTCGGGGACTTCGGGCTGATCGAGAAGTGGCCGTCGGCGATGCACGACTGCATCACCCGCGACCCCCTGATCATCAGCGGCGGCGGCTTCGACGGCGGACAGGCCAGCGACGCCATGGTGGAGATGGTCGACGTGCTGCCCACCGTGCTGGAGCTGGCCGGGGTCGAGGCCCCGCACCGCCACTTCGGCCGCAGCCTGGTCCCGCTGCTGCGCGACCCCGCCGCCCAGCACCGCGAGTACGCCTTCACCGAGGGCGGCTTCACCGTCGAGGAGGAGCCGCAGATGGAGCGTCCGGGCTTCCCCTACGACCTCAAGGGCGCCCTCCAGCACGAGGACCCGGAGCTGGTCGGCAAGGCCGTCGCCGTCCGCGACCGGGAGTGGACGTACGTCTGGCGGCTCTACGAGGCCCCGGAGCTGTACCACCGGGCGGAGGACCCGCAGGAGCGGGTCAACCTGGCGGGCCGGGCGGAGCACGCCGGGACCGAACGGCGGCTGCACGACGCCGTGCTGCGGTGGATGGTCGAGACCGCCGACGTCATCCCGCCCGGGCCGGACCCGCGCCTGCCGCAGGTGGCCCTGCCCGCGCCCGGCAACCGGTAGCCGGCCGTGCCGAAGGCCGGTCGCCGTGACGCACCGTGGTACGAGGAGGGCGAGGAGCCTGACTACCGGTTCTCGCTGGCGAACGAACGGACGTTCCTGGCCTGGTTCAGGACCGGACTCGCCCTGATCGCGGCGGCGCTGGCCGTGGCCCAGTTCGTCCCGCCGCACGCGCGGGGGACGGCGGGAGCGGTGCTCGGCGCGGTGTTGGCGGTGGTGGGCTCCCTGATCTGCGCGACGGCCTGGTTCCGGTGGCGCGCCGTCCAGCGGGCGATGCGCCACCAACGGCCCCTGCCGCACAGCCGGATGCTGCCGGTGCTGGCCGTCGGCGCGGCGGTGGCCGGTCTCGGCCTGCTCCTGCTGATCGTCCGGACGCCATGACCCCGCGCGATCCCGGGCTCCAACCCGAACGCACCGCGCTCGCCGGGCGGCGGACCGCCCTGTCCGCGGTGGTCGCGGCCGTCCTGGCGCTGCGCGGCGCCCTCGCCCACCGGAGCACGGCCGAGGCGGCGGCGGGCGTCCTGCTCCTCGTGGTGGCGGCGCTCTCCGTCACCACGAGGACCGGCATCCGGGTCAGGCAGCTCGCGATGGCGGCCTGCGCGGCAGCGGCCGGCCTGCTGATCGCCGCGCAGTTCGCCCCGCACACCTGACGGACCCCGGTTCGGCTGTCCTCCTTCGTCCGGGGACCGTAGCCGGCCCGGGGCCGCCGACGGCGGCCCCGGGCTCAGGCCCGTTCCCGGGAAGGGGCGGGGGCCGTCAGCGGGCCGAAGGTCCGCCGGAGGTCGGCCGCCGCGGCCGGGCCGGTCACCCAGGCGAGCGGGGCGTGGTGGAGCCGGATTCCGGCCGGGTGCCGGAGCAGGGCTTCGCCGGCCGGGTTGCGCGGCCACTCGACCTCCCCGGTGGCGGTCCGGGCCGGGACGAGCCAGTAGTCGCCCCGGGTGTACGCGCCGCCCGGCCCGAAGTACACCTGGACGCCGTCCTCCAGGTCGAGCCAGGCCCCCTCCCGGAGCCGCAGCGCACCGCCGGACAGCGGCAGGGCGTCGCGGCCGCGGGGCGCCCGGTGGTCCCAGCGGCGCAGGTAGGGGTGACGCTCGGGCAGCCGCCCGACCTCCGGCCCCGGTTCGGCGGACAGCCGCACCCGGCGGCCCGGCAGGTCGGTCTCCTCCACCTGGAGGAGGTCCTGGAGCGGGTCCGCCGGCTCGCCCCGGCTGACCGAGGCGCTGTCCGTGACCTCGACCCAGTCGCCGACCGTGAGGCCGGACCTGTCGTCGTCGCCCAGTGTGGTGAGATCGACCCAGACGCCCTCGACCGAGGTGACCGGCAGGACCACCGAGCCGTTCTCCCGGGACCACTTGAACGTGGCGTCGCACCCGGCCGAACCGCCGTGGTGGACCTCCACCCGGTACAGCTGGTTCTCCGGGCCCCGGTAGGCGGCCTCGGGATGGGCCAGGCACGGGTCCTCGCTCGCCCGCTCCGGCCGCCGGGCGCGCGCCGCCAGCCGGGCGGTGGGTCGCTCACGCGGTTCGGCCCAGGCGTCGAAGGCCTCCCGCACCTCCCGCACCCGCGACGCGCCGTCGCCGGCGAGGCCCAACTCGGCGCCGGGCAGGGCGAGCACCTGCCAGACGACCTTGGCCCTGGCCGCCGTGTCGGGCATCGCCGCACCGAGCGCGACCTCGCGGATCTCCGGGTCCTCGACCGCGGTGACGCTGCGCTCCCAGACCTTCAGGTAGACCAGGAACGGGAACTCACCGGGGAGCCGGTCGCCGGGGCGCTCCTGGTCCCGGTAGGCGTCCGGCTGGTCCCAGTACGTCCAGCCGGCCGGCTCCTGGGAGGGGTCGCCGTTGCCGAGGTGATCTCCGCCGCCTCCGCCTCCGCCTCCGTCGTCGTCGGGGGCGGCGAGGCCGGGCTCGGGCCGGCGGGCCTCGCACAGGATGCCGTCCACGTAGTACCGGCCGTCGCCGATGACGAGGTCGTCCACGTCGTGGCTGCCCGGCACATGGCCGATCGCGAACCCGGCGGCCGCGGCCGGCCCGCCGTGGCGGCCGATCAGGTCGGCGGCGAGCGTGCGCAACTGGTACCGCTCGATCGCGGCCTGCTCGTTGGCGTCGGCGTCGAGCTGGACCCGGCCCTGCTGGGTCAGCACCGCGGAGTAGTGCTTGCCGGGCCGGAAGGTCAGGCGCGAGAAGTCTGCGTGCACGGTTTCCCTCTCACAGGAGATGACGGGGGCGGGGCGGGTCAGGAGACGAAGAAGACGCCGGCGTCGGTGCCGGCCGGCGTGTACTCGGCCAGCCGCGCCCGCAGGTTGTCCTCGCGCTGGGGCTGGAACAGGTCGTGGAAGACGCCGAGTTCGGAGCGGTCCTCGGCGCCCCGGGTGATCTCCGGCGCGCACCCGGCGGCGAACCGGCCGTAGTCGGGGGTGCCGTAGCGGAGGCTACTGAACACCGGGCGGACCCGCGCGGTCTCCACCTCGCGCAGCCGGGCGGCCGCCGCCGGGTCCAGCTCGCCGCGCTCGACCAGCTCGGTCACCGCCGAGCGCACCAGGTCGGGCTGGCAGGCGTAGCGGCGCGGGGTGCGCGAGCCCGGCGGGACGTAGCAGAACCGCAGACAGCCGAGCGCGCGGCGGGCCACCCGCAGGCGTCCGGTGAACACGCAGTCCTCGGCGACGGTCACCGCGTGGGCGTGCACCTCACCGACCACGGTGGAGCGGTGCGCGTGCAGCAGCGCGTGGGCGGGTACGCAGTCGGGCCCGGCGAGGGCCGGGCGCGAGGGCCCGGTGGCGTCCAGGATGCTGTCGCTCAGGTGGATCTCCAGCGGTTCGGCGTCCACCTCGTCGCCGACCACCTGGATCGCGCCCAGGACCGTGCGCTCGATCCGGACGCAGGCCGTGGTGTGGTCCAGCACCAGGCTGGGCTCCTGCGGCGCGTGCGGTTCGCAGTGCGGCTCCAGCGACCAGCCCGGCACCAGGGTGCAGTGCCGCAGGGTGACGGAGGCCAGCGGGCCGGTGACGTTGACGCCGCGACCGCTGATCAGCAGGCCGTCCAGGACCAGCCGCCCGCCCGGGCACACGCCCCGGACGTTGAGCGCGTCCGGCCGGTTGCTGTACCAGTCGAGCAGCCGGACCACCGGACGGGCGCCCTCGGCGGCGCGCAGTTCCAGGCGGTCGTCGGCCGCCAGGTCGAAGTCCAACTGCTCCTGGTAGGCGCCGCTGTGGGTGATCTCGATGACGGCGGCGCCGCCCGCCCGGCCGTCCTGCTGGTCGGCGCGCCACTGCCGGTAGGCGTCGTTGATCCGGTCGAACGGCCGCCCGGGGCCGACCCGGTAGACCGTCCGGTGCCGCTCCCGCGGGCGGTCGCGCGGGTACTCCCCGCCGCCGGTGTCGTCGGCGAACGCGTAGTGGTAGTCGACCCAGACGCCGCGGCGCGGGGCGGTGCGGGCGCCGAAGGCGATCCGGCCGAGCACCGGGTCGACGGCGACCTGGCCGCGGCCGGGCCGGTAGGTCCAGCCGGTCAGGTCGGCCACCGTGATCTCGGCGGGCGGGACCGGCTCCGTGGCACCGTCGCGCCAGATCGCGAAGCTCTTGCCCGGCCCGTAGTGGTCGGCCGGGCGTTCGGCCAGCTGCCGGCGCCGGATCGGGGCCGGTACGTTGTCGAGCGCCGCGAGGTGGCCGGCCGAGGGCTCCGGCTCGGGCCGGGTGACCAGCGGGGTGTCGTTCCCGAGGACCGAGAAGGTGAAGAGGTTCCTGGCCCGGTCGATGCAGTAGGCGGGCGCCCGGGTGACCGGGTACGGCTTCAGCCGCCAGACGTACAGCGCCACCCCGGCCGGGGTGTGGCCGCCCTGGCGGCGCGTGGAGGCGGCCCGGCGGACGTCGGCGGTCTGAGCCTGCCCGTCGAACGGCCCGCCGAGCAGGTCCAGCGCGGCGCCGTGCCGCACGTCGACCAGCCGGCCCCGGCCCAGCCGCAGGCGGTCGGCCGGCTCCTCGTCCGGGCGCAGCAGCCGCACCGGCTGGGTGCCGCCGAGCAGCCGGGACAGCTCCACGGCCCGGGCCGGCCAGTCGGCGACCGCGGCGGACAGCTCCTCCAGCAGGGCGAGCGTGCCCTTGCGCCGGCGGTGGGCGACGGTGTTCGCGACGTCCCGCCGCGGCGCCAGCCGGGCGGCCAGCCGGTCGCGGGCCGCCGTCCGCTCCGGGCCGGCCCCGCCGTGCAGACCGGTGGCGAGCACCTCCTCGTAGCCGGGCAGGATCCGGTGGCCGACCAGGTCGCCGAGGTAGGCGACGGCCCAGTCGGCGGCGGTCTCCACGAACCAGTCCCGGTAGCCCTGGTCGATGCCGGCGCGGACGACGTCCACCTGCTCGGCGACGACGGCCAGCAGGGCGCGCAGCGGTTCGCCCGCCTCGGCGTCCCGCAGCCGGTGCCACTGCGGGAGCAGTTCCAGCAGGCCGTCCGGGTCCCGCCCGTCGTGCTCGGTCATGCGCGGACCTCCTTGAGGATCAGCGTGTCGGGCAGGTTCGGTGCCAGCACGGCGAGTTGGGCCGGGCGGACGCCGCGGAAGACGGTCAGCACCCGGCCGGGCGGCAGCGGGCGGGTGTCGGTGACGGAGGGGTTGAGCCGCAGCAGTTCCGCGACCGGGATTCCGTAGCGGGCGGCGATCCCGGTGAGGGTCTCCCCGGCGGGGTCCCGCACCCGGTGGCGCTGCTCCTCGAAGCGGGCGAGCCGGGCGGGGACCAGCGGCTGCGGTCGGGCGAGCTGCTCGGAGAGCCGCTCCAGGCCCTCCGGGGTGATGCTGCCGGGCACGCCGGTGAAGGCGTCCACGTCGACCCGGTCCACCCCGGGGACGGCCTGGGCGGTGGCGAGCACCTCGGACAGGTGGGCGCTCTGGCCGAGGCGGCGTCCGGCGAAGCCGAGGCGGCCGAGCAGGGCGCGGCGCAGCGCCGGCTCGACCAGCTCCCAGGAGTGGTCCGGGGCGACCTCGACGCTCACCGCGACGATCAGCAGTACGAGTTCGCGCAGCGCCACCTCGACCGGCAGCCGCGGGTCGCCGTGCGCGGTGAGCGCGGAGCGCAGGGTGCGGATCAGGTCGGAGTCGCCGGTGAGCGGGATGTCGTCCACCCCGGCCACCGTGAGGTGGACGAGTTCGCGCCCGCCGTCCGGGAGCCGGGTCGCGGAGGCGAGTCCGATGCCGGCCCGGGAGCGGGTGAAGTCCTCGTAGTCGCGGACCGAGACCAGCCGGTCCAGGGCGGTGACGGCGAGCGGGATGGTGCGCCTGGCGAGGCCGGGGCCGTCCGGCCCGGCGCCGCCGGTGGCGGGCAGCGGGTTGACGACGGCGGAGACGCCGAGCGGGCGGGTGGTGAGCTGGGTGATCCGGCCGGCGCCGACGTTTCCCGACTCGCCGATGCCGATCCGGTAGCGGGCGCGCACGTTCTCCCGGCCGGTGGGCAGGCGCGAACCGTGCACGCCGTCGCCGAAGGTGACGGTGGTGCGGCCGTCGGCGGCGGTCGCGGTGACGTACACCCGCTCGGCGGCGCCGCGCCCGGCGAGGCTGTCGACCTCGTGCCAGCGCACCCCGTCGACCCGCACCTCCAGGGTGCTGCGCGCGCCCCCGGGGGTGTCGGCGGCCAGCCAGGTGAGCGGTGACTGCCAGAGCGTGAAGCGCTGGCCCGGGAGGCCGGCGTCGCCGCTGCCGATGGCCTCGTCCCGGGTGGCGCCCTGGGTGGCGCGGACGACGTTGCCGAGGACCTGGACGGTGTCGCGCCGGTAGCGGTGGGTGAGCGGGGCGCTGAGGGTGATCACGGTGCGGACGGTGTCGCCGGGCAGCCGGGGGTCGACGCTCTGCTCGACGCCGGCGATCATGGCGAGCTCGGTGCCCCGGACGCCGGTGGTGTGCGGGATGTCGGTCCGCTCGCCGCCGACCGCGATCAGCCGGCCGGGGGCCAGCCCGTCGTGGAGCCGGGCGAGTTCGATCCGGGCGCCGTGCACGTCCTCGGTGACGGGCTCGTCGGCGAGCCGCAGCGACTCGCCGCGGGCGTAGACGGTGGCGTCCCGGATGTGCGAGAGCTGGGTGTCCTGGTCGTCCAGCCAGGGCTGCTGGAGGGAGAGTTCGGTGACCTTGCCGGTGATGCCGAAGTCGGCGCGGGAGATCACCCGCACATCGGTCACCCGGGTGATGACCTCGGCGAGGTCGCGGCTGCCCGGAACGCCGCCGTCGAGCCCCTTGCGCGGGCGCTGGACGACCACCCAGCTGCCGGGCGCGATCTGGTCGTAGACGGCGTCGAGGGTCAGGACGGTGCCGGAGACCGGCTGCAGTCTGGTGGTGAACACCACCTCGACGGCGGGCGGGGACTGCTCGGTGGCGGCGTAGCGGTGCATCCGGACGTTCAGCTCGCCGGAGTCGCCGGTGGTCTCCTGGCCCGCTTCGAGGTGGTGGTCGAGGGCGGGGCCGGGACCGCCGTCGATCCTCACGTGCACACGGCCGTCGGCCTGCGGGCGGGACACCAGGACGGTGCGTTCGGGCAGCCTGGCCAGGAACCGCGCGGTGACGCCGGGCTCCCGGTCGGGTACGGCGGCGGACTGCTCGGGTTCGCCGCCGGCGTGCGGGTCGGGCGGCGGCGGCTCGGTGGTGACCACCTCGACCTGGCCGGGCCCGAACGGGAAGGTGTGGTCCCACGGCAGCGAGAAGCCGCTGTGCAGCAGGCTGCCGGCCTCGACGTAGGTGAAGTCGGCGGTGGCGGGCACGGTGCCGGTGGTGTCGAAGGTGACCCGGACGCCGATCAGGGTGCTGCCGGAGAGCGGCCAGTCCACGTAGCGGTCGATCCGGCCGTCGGCGCCGTACACGGGCTTGAGCGGCGCGGTGGCGCCGAACGGGGTGGCCACCACCCGCATCGCCTGGATCTCGTGCACGGCGAGCGGCGCCGTCAGGTCGACCCGGCGCCAGGCGGGGTAGAGGTCGTCGCGCAGCCGGGGGTCGAGCGCGGACAGCAGCCGCACCCCGAGGTCCGAGCCGGGCGCGAACAGGCGCCGCGGGTCGCGGGCGAGGTCCCGGGCGCTGAGCGGGGGCCGGGCGGGGGTGGTGCGCAGCGCGGCCAGCAGCGGGCCGAGTCCGCGCACGGCCGGGTCGGCGGCCCCGGTACCGGGCGGGTGGGGCCCGGGATCCTCGGGGGCCTGCGGCGGCTCCAGTTGGTGGGCGCGGCCCCGCAGGGTGGTCAGCTCCTCCCCGAGCCGGCCGAACCACTCCGCCACCGGCCGCTGGGACCGGGCCAGTTCGGCGGCCTCGGCGGCCCGGTCGATCACCGGGGCGAGCCGCTCGGCGAAGCCGGCCGGGGTGCTCAGCGGACCGGACGGCAGGTCGAGGTCGGCGCGCAGCGGGGCCAGCACCTGCGCGTCGAAGTCCCGGACGATCCGGCTCCGCCCGGGCCTGGGGTTCGGGGCGTCCGCGGAGACCGTGATCCAGTCCGCCAGTTCGGCGCGCAGGTCCTTGAGGGTGCGCAGGTCCCGGGGCAGTCCGATCACCGTGACGTCGTTCTCGCGGTCGATCCGCACCTCGGGCACCAGCCGCAGCACCCGGTGGACCGGGTCGGCGGCCCGGTCGGCGCTGAAGACGAACAGCAGCCGGTCGCCGGGCCTGATGTTGTTGGCGGTGCCGGCGGCGAACAGCTCGGCCCGTCCGCCGGGGTTCAGCTGCCCGGGCGTCAGCTGGTAGGGGCGGCGGCGCAGCACGGCCAGTTCGTTCCAGTCCGAGCGGGCGGCGAGGTCCTCGGCGGTCTCGAAGGACTGCGGGTCCTCGCCGGGGCCGGGGACGCTCTGGCTGCGGGCGCCGCGCGGGACGACCACGGTCGGGTCCTCGGCGGCCCGCGGGTCGCGGTCGAGGGTGTAGGCGAGGTAGGTGTCGGCGGCGACGCCGGGCCGGGGCCGGTGCCCGACCAGCCGGCCGAGCAGGGTGAGCGAGGCCTCCTCGGTGGCGGTGCGCAGATAGCCCTCGTTGGCGATCCGCTCCGAGTAGAAGGTGAGCACGTCGGCGAGCACGGCCCAGGAGTCGAGCAGGGCGATCGCCGGGTCGTCCGGGGTGCGGACCGTCAGGCCGCGCAGCGCCGGGTGGGCGGGGCCCGACAGCCGCGCGAGCAGGCTGTCGAGGAACTGCCCGTAGCGGCCGACGCGGTAGCCGATGGCCTCCAGCCCGGGCGGGTTGAACAGCGGGGCCGGGGTCGCGGTCGCGGTGCCCGAGCAGCCGCAGGTGCACTGGCCGTTCACCGGCCGCCTCCGATCACGATCGTGAGCCGGCCGTTCTCCGGCCGGTCGGGGTCGTTGTCGCAGCCGGCGATCTCCAGCGCGCCGATCCGCAGCAGCCCGGCGGCCGGTTCGCCGTCGTCCCGCCCGAACTGCCGCCGCAGCCGGGTGACCTGGGCACTGAGCACGCCCGGCACGGCCGCCGCCGCGGCGACCAGCCGGGAGACCCGCACCGGGTCGCCGAAGCCCAGCGCGTCGGGGTGGAAGAAGCCGAGGCGGCCGTCCGGCAGGGCGCGGTTGCCCAGCACCCGCCGCAACTCGGCGAGCACATGCCCGCGTTGGTGGCCGGGGAGGGCGCAGATCCGCAGTTCGAGGTCGAGCGGCACCAGCAGGGCGGGGCGCACCACCAGGTCGTGGCCGATCCGGCGGTAGGCCTCCAGGCCGTGTCCGACCGCCTCCAGCAGGGCGGTGTCCGCGGTGGCCCGCCCGTGCGGCTCGACGGCGACGTGGACCTCCTGGCCGCTGCCGGTCCAGCGGAGTTCGGCGGCGGCCCGCCGCACGCCCGGCAGGGTGGCGGCCAGCTCCGCGTAGTCGGCGGCGGTGACGGCGCGCAGCCGGGTGCGGGCGAGCGCGAGCGGGGCCGACTGGCGGACCTGGTCGAGCGGTTCGGGTTCGGTGCCGCCGGTCGCGGGCAGCGGGTTGCGGACCCGGAGCACGGCGTCCTGCGGCCGGGGCCGGGCGGGGTGGGCCCCGTCCTGGCAGACCACCAGGTGGTTGACGGCCTCCGCGCCGACGTTCCCGGCCGTGCCGTTGCCGATCCGGTAGGCGACCCGCAACTCGGCGCCGGGCCGGGGCGGCAGGCCGTGGCGGCCGTCGCCGAAGCGCAGCGCGAGCCGGCCGTCGTCCTCCAGCTCGCCCACGAAGTGCCGGTCCCGCCGGCCGTCGGAGAGCAGGTCCCGGCGGGGCGTCCACTCCAGTCCGTCGGCGGTGGCGCGGACCGCGGGCAGCGCGGCGCGCGGGTCCTGGACGGCGATCGCGCCCGCCGGGCCGGCCAGCGCGGGGGAGTCGGGGTCGAGCCCGGCGGCGTAGCGGGGGCCCCAGGTCTGGGCCACCTCCCAGACGCCGGAGCGCCGGAGCACCGTGCCGGCGCGGGCCCGGGCGGTGAGCACCTCCAGGCGGCGCAGCTTGGCCGCGAGCAGGCGGGTGCGTCGGGCCAGCAGTTCGCGCAGTCCGGCGGCGGGCCGCTCGGCGAGTCGCAGCTCGCGCACCACCCGGGCACCGAACAGCAGGGTCAGCTCGGCGAGTTCGGCTCGGGACAGGTCGTGGCCGCGGCTCGCCCGGTGCCACAGCTCCTCCAGCCGCTGCCGGACCCGCTCGGGGACGGCGGCCAGCAGGCCGGCCTGTCCGGCGCAGACGTGCGCCGGGTCCGGGTGGACGGCCGCCTGGGTGACCGGCGTGTGGCGCAGCAGCGGGCGGAAGGGCCGCGGCAGGACGGGGTAGCGGGTTTGGTCGAGCAGCGTCTCCAGTGCCGCCGCCTGGGCGTCGGCGGTCGGCGGCTCGACCACGGCGCCCCCGCCGTCCTCGCCCTCCGCGCCCGCCCCGGGCGCCAGTCGGACGCTCAGCCCGGCGCGCCGCACCGCCGCCTCGCCGAGCAGCGCGTCCAGCTCGCGGACCTGCGCCGGGCCGAGTTGGCGGCCGCTCCTGGTCCGGTCGAGCAGCGCGTGGATCGCCTCGGCGGCGGGGCTGCCCTCGGTGCGGTCCGCGCAGCCGGAGGCACCCGGCCCGCACGGCGGCACGAGGACGGGCTCCGGCGGCACCGTGAAGGCCTCCGGGGCGCCGCCGCAGAAGGTGAGGGAGCGGCCGTGGTCGACCAGGACGACGTTGCCCCGGGCGACGCTCACGTCCTCGATCGGGCCGCAGTCGCTCCCGCCGTGCGCGGACAGGCAGACCGGGAAGGCGAGCGCGTCCTCCGGCGCCCAGGCGACCTCGACCAGGGGCTGCTCGTACAGCTCGTCGACCAGCGGGGTGACCTCGGTGAGCCGGACCGCCTGGCGGTGCGCGGGGTCGGCGTCGGCGGCGGCGCCGGTGCGCGGGCCGAGCACCTCCTCGACGACCAGCAGGTCGCCGGGGCGCAGCGCCAGCCGCCGGGTGCGCGCGGTACCGGGCCGGCCGTCGTCGGGTCCGGCGGCGTGGTGCCAGTCGTCGCGCAGGGTGGCGGAGGTCGCGCCCCTGGGCAGGACGCAGTCCTGGTCGCCCCAGGTCCAGAACCGGATGGTGTTGTGCGCGGGGCGCAGCACCAGGTCGGCCCCGCCGAGCGGCTCGAACACCTCGACGGCGGCGGTCGCGGCGAGCGCGTCCAGCTCCTCGTCCGGGATCACCGTGGACAGCTCCGGGCGGTCCTGCGGGCCGAGCCGGCCGACGTCGACGGCGGCGAAGCGGAAGGTGCCGTGCCGCAGGGTGAGCGGGCGGTCCGCCGTCAGCGCGACGAACGCCCGGGCGTTGCAGCCGTCGTGCATCGCGTAGTCGATCAGCCGCACGTGCCGGCGCACCGACACCCGGAGGCGGGCCGTGTCGAGGTACGCCTCGGTGGCCACCGCGTCCTGCTGGTAGGAGAGCTGATCGGCGGTGTGGGCGAGCAGTTCGACCAGGGTGACGCCGAGGTCGGGCAGGTGCCGCTCGGTCCAGCCGGGGGCGGTGAGGCTCATCCGGTCCAGCACGAGCCGCCGCAGGCTCTCGTAGTCGCGGGCGGTGTAGTCGATGACGGGGGCGGGCCGGACGGCGGGCGGGCAGTCCTCCTCGCTACGGCAGTCGAAGGGGGAGGGACAGTCCGGGCCGAAGGAGAAGCCGGTGTGCGCGTACCTCGGGTCGAAGCCCGGGTACGGGCGGGTGCCCGGCCGGCCGTGGGCGTCCGCCTCGACCACCGTCAGCCGGTACCGGGAGGTGTCGCCGGGCCGGTCGAGGACGACGTGCATCCGGTCGTCCAGCTCCGGGTCGTCGGCGTGCTCGATCTCGACCGCCAGGGCGCGCAGGCCGGTGATCCGCCGGCCGCCGTCGACCCGGAGGTTCTCCGGGCCCAGCCCGTCCGGCGCCCGGCCGAGGAAGGTGACGCTCAGCGTGCGCCCGTCGTCGTCGACCTCCGCGCCGTCCAGGCCCAGCAGGTGCGCCGTGCGCACATCGGCGCGCCGCGCCTGCGTCCCGCACCGGGCCGTCGGTCGTTCGGATCCGCCGGTCATGCCGCCACCCCGCCCTCGAACACGTCGCTGCGCCGCGAGCCGGTCCGGCGGACCACGTACGCCAGCTCGACCCGCACCACGTTGTCCTCGCTCGTCACGTCGAGCGAGGCGACCTCGATCACATCGCCGAGCCACCGTTGCAGCGCCGCCTGCACGGACAGCCGCAGGGTGGCCGCCAGCTCGGGACTGTTCGGGGCGAAGACCAGGTCGAGCAGCCCGCAGCCGAGGTCCGGGTGCATGACCCGCTCGCCGGGGCTGGTGAACAGCAACTGCTCGATCAGGTCGCGGACGTGGTCGTCGTACGCCGCCTCGGCGGTGCGCCCGCGGCTGTCGATCCGGAACGGGAACGCCAGGTCCGTCCGGGCCGGACCGGCGCGGTGTCCGGGGTACCCCGCGGTGCTCATGCGCCCTCCGCCCGCTGCTGGACGACGGTCACGACCGGCGGGCCCTGCGGGACCTGCTCGGCGCTCTGGCACAGTCCGACGGCGGAGCGCGGCAGCGCGGGGGAGCCGTTCACCCGGATCCGGGCGGACGGCACCACCCAGCGGACCGTGACGCAGGGCTGCGGCTTGCCGGCCACGGTGAACGGGCAGCCGGTCACCGTGTAGGGGTCGGCCGTGCTGGTGACGGCCTGGCCGGTGACCAGCACCCGGGCCTGGGCGGGCCGGGCGGTCGCCTGGGCGCCGTGCGGGCAGGTCACCGTCGCGTTGACGTGCAGCAGATTTCCGGGCACGAGACTCTTCCCGTCGGGTCGGGTGTCGGATGGGCGGGCTCAGGTCACGCTGAAGGCGTCCTGGTTGATGGAGACGGTGGCGCCGACGAGCGAGATCGTGGCGCCCTGGCCGTTGCTGATCCGGATCCCCGAGTCGTTGACCACGATCGAGGCCCCGCTGGGCGTACGGAGGGTGATCCCGGTGGTCGGATCGTCGGACAGCACGATCACCCGACGGCCGGAGGTCTCCAGCACCATGTTCGGCGCGCCCGGCGGGCCGGTCGCCGCCTCCACCGGGACCTCCGAGACCGCGCCGTACCAGCAGCCCGTCCAGATCGGGTAGCTCTGGTCGCCCTGCTCGAACTCCAGCCAGACGCCCGCCCCGACCGGCGGGACGGCGTAGTGCCCCATGCCGGGGCCGGCCACCGGGAAGCACGGCATCGCCCAGGTCGACACGGCCTCGCCCAGCACGTCGGGCACCTGGGCCTGGATGCGGCCGATCCCGAGCGGATCGGCGTTGTTCACCACCGTCCCCCTGAACTTGCCGAGGTAGCGGGTCGGTTCGGCCATGGCGGTGACTCCTGACTGGGGCGGCTGCTGCTACGGGACGACGGCCGGCTGGAGGGCGATCAGACCCTCGCGGGTCAGCGTGAAGTTCTGGGTGTACGAGCCGCGTTGGAGGTTGTGGGTGACGCTCTTGACGAAGTACAGGCCGTCGTAGGTGATCCCGGCGCCGCGCACGCCCACCAGCTCGCGCGGCCGCAGCACATGGCCGTACCGGACGACGTCGAGCCGGCCGGAGCCCGAGACGGCGTCCGCCGACTGCATCGCCTTGGCGATGATCTCGGCCACGGCCTGGGTGGTGTCCTTCTTGGCGGTGTCCGCGACGACCTTCTTCTTCAGCGCGGGCGCCGGCCGCAGCGCCAGCGGCGGGCGCAGGATGCTCACCTCCGGCACCGGCAGCACGGAGGACACCTTGGTCGCCGGGAGCTGGATCCGGGCCTCCGGCTCCTCCCGGGCGGTCCCGTCGAAAGCGAAGGTGAGCTGGTCGACGTTGGACAGCGCGTCCATGTTCACGTTCAGCGCGTGCTGCGGCACGCCGATCCGGTTCTCCGGCCCCCAGTAGGCGCGGCTCACCCCGGGGACCGGGCCGGGGTCGAGGTAGAACACGTAACCGTTGGCCTTCGCCAGCTCGTTGACGTACCCGAGGTCGGTGCCCTTCTGGAAGTCGATCCGCCGGGTCGGCATCGGCGTCTGCGGCACCAGCTCGGGGATGACCAGCGGCGCGATGCCGTACTGCCCGTACTTGCCGATGATCGCGGCCACCCGGGCCGCCGGGGACATCGCCGGGAACGGCACCCCGGCCTGTTCCTCCAGGTCCATCAGCACCGTCAGGTCCTCGCCGGTGACGGTGAGCGTGGACTGGCCCGGCTGGTTGCTGATGCCGACCTCCTGGCGGATGATCACACCGTCCATCAGCACGCTCGGGGTGCCCGTGACGGTCGCCGTCAGCACGACCCTGATCTTGGGGTCGAAGAAGCCGCCCGGCAGCAGGGCGGTGTTGATCAGCCCCCGCTTCGACAGGTCGAAGGCGAGCTGGAACCCGCTGCGCTGCCCCGAGGCCACCGTGACCTGCGCCGACAGCAGGGCGTCGGTGACCGGCTGCGGCACCGGCACCGGGATGTGCGGGCCCATCAGCAGGCTGAGGTGGATCGAGCCGACCGGTCCGGCGCCCGTGACGGCCGGGGCGTCAGGCACGGCCGGCCCCCGGTGCCGATCCGGGCAGTGCTCCGGGGAACGGTCCGGGCAGCGCGATGACGATCCGCCGGCCCGGCGTCGCGGTCAGCTCCCGTGGGTCGAGCACCGGATCGGCGTCGGCGATCCGCCACCACTGGTCGGCGCTGCCGAGGTAGCGGTGGGCGAGCAGGTCGAGGCGGTCGCCCGTGCCGACGACGTGCTCGGCGAGCGGCGTCGCGCCGTCCGGACGCGGCAGCAGCCGCCGCTTCAGACAGGGCACCTGCCGACCGTCCGGCTCCGTGTGCACCGTGACCGGAACGCCGTGGTACCGGCTGGTCAGCGGGTACGGCGAGGGCGCCGGCAGCGCGTCGAGAGGGTGGTCGACGGTCACTGGAACCCCCCTCCCAGGCCGAGCGAGCCCAGTCGGCCGTCCCCCGCGGCGCCGACCAGCCGCTCCTTCTGCGCCAGGTGCGCGAGGTAGAGCTCGGCCCCGCGGTGGCCGGTCGGCAGGTCGGCGACGGTCAGGACCCGCAGGCCGATCGCGACGGCGGCCCTGATCGGGTTGAGGTCGATGTCGAACGCCTCCTCGGTGATGGTGAGTTCGGTCAGCCGCACCGGCAGGATCCGCTTGCCGCCCCAGGTGAACAGGGTGAGCGGGGCCTCGACCGGCGTGATCTCCAGGGTGCCGAGCGCGGCGAGCGCCTGATGGGCCCGCAGCTGCGCACTGGTCGGCTGCACCAGCGACTCCAGCGTGGCCAGCTGCGGATGGACGCCGTTCGGGGCCGGCACCTCCAGCTGATCGGTGGCGTCCAGCTCCGCCGTGAACTTCCAGGTCTCCACGGCCGGCCCCTTCAGCCGCAGCGCCTCCGTCCGGTCCCCGCCGCCGTCCGCGCCCGCGGCCTGCGGGGCCAGCGACCGCTCCAGGCTGTCCGGATTGAACTGCAGCACGACGATCCGCTGCGGGGTGCCGCGCTGCGGGTCGATGACGACCAGCCCGGACCGTACCGGCCTGGGCGCGTCGGTGTAGCGCGGGGACGGGCTACTCATGGCGCTCCGCCAGCACCCGGAGGGCGATCTCCGCCTCGCGGAGGACCTCCGGGTCCGCCTCGTGGGCGGCCAGCTCCGCCAGCGGCTGCCGGTACTCGGGCCACTCGGCGTACACCATGGCCTGGACGGCGGCCCGCCGCACCCGGGGGTCCTTGTGCCGGAGCGCCTCCAGGACGCGCATCACCACGGAGTCCACCGCCCGCTCCGGGGAGCCGGCGCCCAGCAGCAGCACCGACCTCGCCTGCTCGAACGGGTAGACGCAGACGTCGAACTCGGTCTCCAGGTCCTCGACGCTCCACACGTCGAGCGCGGCCTCCACGCGCGCCGACACCTCCCGGACCCGGGCGCCGTCGTCACCCGAGACCACCAGGTACCGGGCGTCGATGAACTCGTCCGCGACGAAGTGGGCCGACAGCCCGCCGGGCAGCGACCACTTCGCCTCGTAGAAGGCGTGGTTCGCCGGATCGCGCTCGATGTCCCCCCGGTAGGTCCATCCCTCGGCCCCGGCGAAGGCCCGGATCCCGGCGTTGTCCACGGAGTCGCGAAGAATCAGACGACGGCCCGTGTGCGGTCCGACGGCCATGCGGCCTCCCCTTTCCTGTCTGCTCCAGGCCTCAGAGGCCGTAGATGGTGCGGATGTGGTTGCGGATGCGGGCGAACAGGGCGTCCTTTCCGCCCTGGTCGGCGAAGTCGAGTTGGAGCGTCGCGGCCCAGGCCTGGAGGAACGCCACCTCGCGTTCGGCCATGGCGTCGGCCTCGCGCGTGGTGCGCACCTCCCCCTTGCGGGCGGCCTCCCCCCAGGCGTGCTGGACGTAGGCCTGCTTCCACGACTCCACCTTGGCGCGCGCCTCCTCCCGGCTCTCCGCGGTCGCGTTCTTGTCGTTCATCACGGTCCGGACGGCCTTGCGCTCCTTGGCCGGGATGCCCTGGGCCGTGAGGAAGCGGGCCTCGCTGACCCCGGTCATCTTCTGGAGCTCGGCCGGTCGCAGCCCCTCCTGCGCCGCGAGCGCCTGCATCCGCCGGGCGAGCACGGCCGGATCGTCGGTGGTCGACTTCAGCTCCTTGAACTTGAGGGCGAGATCGAGCTGCCGGGCCCCGGCCTGGGCCCCCTTCGGCGCCAGCGGCAGCTTGTTGACGGCTTTGTCCAGGTCGGTCATTCCTGCGGCGACCTGCTTCTTGTCGAACTTGCGGGCGTCCTCCGTCGCGATCTTGTAGGCCATGGCCCGGTAGACCACATCGCCGGGTGCCCGGTTGTGCTCCACGGCGGCCAGGGTGTGCAGGAACACCCGCCTGCTGTCCGGGACGGCGTCCGCGCCCTGCGGCACGGGCCCCCCGCCCAGATCGGCGAGCATCGCGCGGGCGATCCTCTCCTGTTCCGCTCCCGGCATTCCGCTGAACATGCTCGGGTAGTCGTGGGCGAGCCTCTCCTCGGCGCTTCCCTGCGGCGAAACCACCTGATTGCGTGGACTGTTGAACCCCTGTTTGAGTCCCGCGGCGGCGCCGTTCGGGCCCTCCACCCGCTGGTAGCTCCCGTCCGGGAAGGCCCGCTTGCGGAACTGGTTCGCCAGCGACACCGAGTCGATCCGGTCGCCGGTGGAGATCCGCCGGTCCTGGTCGTCGTACCCGATGCGCTCGGTCCGCTCGACGTGCCGGGCCGAGCCCCGGACCTCGTCCGCCACCCGGCGGATGAACTCCAGGAGTTCGGTGCGGTCGAGTTCCACCCCCGCGACGGCGACCTTCTCCGGGTTCAGCAGCGCGCGGACGACGAACCGAGGCAGACCGCTCAGCTCCAGCCCGGTCAGCCGGTACCAGGCGCGCAGCGCCCGCAGCACCGCCCGCAGGACCTGCCGGCGGACCCCCTTGCCGAGCAGCCGTTCCAGCCGGGGCCGCAGGCGGGCCACGATCAGGTCGAGCCGCTGGTCCTTGGCCTGCGGAGAGTTCTCCTGCGCGCGGCGTTCGGCGCGCTGCTGCCGGCGCTTGCGCTGCCAGTCGCGCAGGCGGTCGCGCTGCCGGCGGTAGGCGTCGCGGATCCGGTGGGCGCCGTTGGTGAGGGCACGGCCGAGCCTGCTGCCGAGCAGCCTGCGGCCGAGGGCGCGGGCGGCGCCCCGGACGCGGTTGAGGGCGGCCTTGACGGTCTGCCGGGAGGCGTTGAGCGCGCGGCCGACGGGGGAGGCGGGGCGGCGCCGGGGCGGTGCGGAGGGCTTGGGGCGGGTGACCTCGCGGCGCGGGCGGCCGACGGCGGTCGTAGCGGTGGTGGCGGGGGCCGGGCGCTGCTCGGGGCTGCGGCCGGCGCGCTGGACGGTGTGGCGGGCCGCTCCGGTGCGGTCCGCTCCGGTGCGGGCGGCTGCGCTTCGGGAGTGGCCCGTCCGGCCGGGGGAGGGGCGTCGGCGGAGCGTTCGAGTAGCCCGGCGCAGGCTCGCCCGGGCCTTGTTGACGGCGCTTCCGGCCGCCCTGCGGGCGCCGCGGCCGGCTCTGGCCAGGCCCTTCAGGATCCTCTGGGCGATCCCCTTGAGCCGGGTGCCGACCGCCTTGCCGGCCCCCTTGAGCCGGCTGAGCAGGAAGTTGGAGATGAAGTCCAGCAGCGCGACCACGCCCGCCGCGACCGCGTCGGCGAACAGGCAGGCGGCCGCCCCGGACTTGACCGCCTTGAGGAAGGCGACGAACTTCCCGATCGCGGCGACGATCCTGCTGACGGTGTTCCACGCGGCGACCAGGCCCTGGATGATCGTCATGATCGCGCCCGCGGCCGGCACGATCAGCGACACCAGCTTCTCGACGACGATCGAGACGATGATCCCGGGCAGCGAGGCCACGATCGCCTGCCAGGCCATCCGACCGATCTGCGCCATCGAGACACAGCCCTTGACCAGCACGCTGACCAGGGTGGAGGTCAGCCCGACGACCGACTCGACCTTCTCGTCGAACCACTGCCGCACCGCACTCCTGATCGCACCCCACAGGTGGTTCCGGATGCCGTCGACCGCCGCGGTGCCGAGCTTCTTCAGCCACCCGCCCGGGTCGGAGGCGATGTCGCCGATCAGCACCGCGAACTCACCGAAGACCGCGATCGCCTTCCGCACGAAGTCGATCGCGTCCAGTACGGCCCTGCGGACCGACTCGATCGCGGCCTTCAGCCCCGCCTCAAGCGCGTTCAGCAGCGCGTTCAGCCCGGCCGCCAGCGCGTCGAGCAGCCGGTTGACGGCGCTCTTGAGCCGGTCCGCCCACGCGTTGACCCCGGCGACGGCCTTGTCCCGCCACTCCTCGATCCGCCGGCGGAACCGGTCGCGCAGTTCGGGGAAGGCCGCGAGCAGGACGTCGCAGATCCTGATCAACGCGTCCGCGAGCTTGTTGATCAGGTCGACGGCGAACTTCCGGGCCTGGTCGATCGCCCAGTTCGCGAACGCGCGGAAGCCGTCGATGATGTCGTTGACCAGGCCGCGGAAGAAGTCGAAGACCCTGGTGACCGCCTCGACCAGCGCGTCGAAGGCGGCCTTGACCTTGGACTTGACCCAGCCCCACCAGCCCTCGGACTCCTCCTTCTTGCGGTCCTTCTCCTTCTGCGCCTTCTCCTCGGCCTCCCTCCGCTTGTCCTGGATCTTCTGGTTGTCCTCCTTCCGGCGGTCCTCGACGTCCTGGTCGGCCTCGGTGCGCCTGCGGTCGATCCGGCCGGTCGTGTCCCGGTGCTCCGCGCCCGCGTCCCGGTCCGCGTCGGAGACCTCGCGGTCCTGCTCGGTGCGCCACTGCTCGCGCTCGGCCCGGACGTTCGCCGCCGCCTCGCCGCGCTCGCCCGCCTGGGCCTGGGCGTTGTCGGCCACCGCCCGGTCGATCTCGGCCTGGTTCCGCCGGCGCGCCTCGCTCTCGCCCTGCCGCTGCTCCGCCTGGGCGGAGCCCAGCCGGCCCCGGCCCTGGGCGACCGCGGCCTGGATCTGCGGGCCGCGCTCCTGCTGGGCCACCAGGCCGATGCCGGGCTCGCCGCCGGCCGCGCCGCCGGCACCGGCGCCCCCGGGCCTGCCCCCGCCACCCGGCACGGAGGCGGTGAGGGTCTCCTGCGGCACGTCCGGGTAGATCCGGTCCTCGCCCATCGGCTTGGCGGCGTCCTCCCGGCCGACGCCGAGGATCCGCGCGGAACCCTCCTTGAGCCGCGCCGCCTGCGCGTCGGTCCGCTCCGGGTCGCTCTCCCCGGTCAGTTCGACCCTGGGCGCCCGGCCGACCGTGGTGTTCAGCGCCGGATCGGTTGAGGGCACGCCGTCGACCGCGCCCTGCAGCCGCTGCACCTCCTGCGGCGAGACCTGGCTGCCCGCGTCGTCGGCGACGTGCGGCGCGGCGACCCGGTCCCCGGGGTTGCCGCCCTCGACCTTCCTCCGCTCGACCTCCTGCTGCGCGCCGTCCGCGCCCGGGGGGCCGACCCGCTCCAGCCGCTCGGTGACCGCCGCGGCGGGCGGTGCGGCCTCGGGCGGGCCGGACCGGGCCTGGGTCTGCGGGGCTCCGGAGGGCCTCTGGACGGTCGGCGGGGCGGCTTCCAGCCGGGCGTGCTGCTCGGCGACCGTGCGGTCCACCGACGCGTCCACGCCGTCCAGCGTGGCGGCCATCCGGTCGGGCGGCAGGCTCGCGGCGGTGGCGAGGGCGCTCTGCGGGTCCTGGCCGGAGACGTCGGGCGTGGCGGGGCGCTCCTCCTGCCCGGCGGGGGCGCCCGCGCCGCTTCCGCCGCCGGCCCCGGCCGTGCAGCCGCCGCCGGCGGCGCCGTCCGGCTCCGCCTCGGTGGTGGGCTGCTGCGGGCCCGCGCAGGCGCCGCCGCCGGCCTCCAGGGAGGCGGCCGGGTCGGGGCGGGTGGCGAGCCCGGCCGGGGCGTCGGCCTGCTCGGCGGCCGGGCCGGGGGCGGCGTCGGGTGGTGCGGTTCCGGGGGCGGCGTCCGGGACGCCGGGGGGTCCGCCGAGGTCCTCGCCGCCGACCGGACCCGCCGCGGCGGGGGCGGCGGCGGTGCGCTCCGGGGCGTCCGGTTCGGGCTCCCGTGCCTCCTCGGTGGGGGGCTCCGGCTCCTGGCCCGGCTCCCGGTCCGGCTCCCGGTCCGGTGGTTCCGGGGTGGTGGGTCCGGGCGCCCGGGCACTCCGGTCCTGGGCCGGGTCGGGGCCGATCTCCTGCTCGACCGGACGCTCCGGCTGGAGGTCGCGGCCGTCCCGCTCCTCGGGCTCCTCGCTCCCCTCGGGCTGTGCGGCCTCCTCCGCAGCGGGCGCGGGCCCGGGGGGCGGCGCCGCTTCCTCGTCGGCCCCGGGCCGGCTCTCGCGCTCCTCCTGGACCTTGTCCGCCCTGGTCGCGGGCGGCTCGGGGAACGCCGGTTCGTCGGCGTTCGCGGCGGGCACGCCCTCCGCTGCCGTCGGGATCCGATCGACGGTCGGGACGGCGGACACCTCGGGGTCCGACGAGGGCAGGAAGTCCGCCGGTCCCAGTTGCGGCTCGTCGGCGGCCGACGGCTGCTGCCGGTCCCGCTCCGCGCCGGGGGAGTCGTCGACCTCGGCGTCCGCGCCGGGCTCCAGGCCCAACGGCCGTTCCTCGTCGCGGGCCTGGTCCTGCGGGCCGTCGCCCTCCGCCAGCCCGTGCCGGGTGAGCGGGCTGTCCGGGGCCTGCGCGATCGCGTCCAGGCGCTCGGGCCTGACCGGCGCGGGCTGCGGGGGAGGGACGGCGGCGGGCTCCTGCGGCGTCGTTCCCGCCGAGGGCTGGGCGGCGGTGTCCGGCTGCCCGGCCTCCGGCGCGCCGACGACGGGGGCAGGGGCGGGGGCGGTCGCCCCCGGCTCGGACGCGGGCTGCTCCGCCGGCCGGGCGTCCGACGGTGCCTGCTGCCCGGTCCCGCCCTCCGTGGGCGGTTGCTGCTCCGCGTCCTGGGCCGCGTCCTGCTCCGCGTCCTGGGTCGCGTCCCGGTCCGCGCCCTGCTGCTCGTCCTGCTGCTCGTCCGGCCGGTCCGCCTCCTGGACCGGTGGCCGGGCGTCCTCCTCGTGGACCGGTTCGTCGCCGTCCGGCTCGCGTTCCTGCTCCGGTCGGTCGGCGGCCTCGGTGACCGGCTCGGGCGTCTGCGCGCCGTCCACGTCGGCCGGGCGGTGCTCGGCGGCCTCGACCAGCTCCAGCAGCCGGGCGTGGTCCGAGGAGGGCAGCCGGTCCGCCAGCCGTTCGAGCACGGAGGCCTGCAACTCCGGGGCGAAGCGAGCGAGTTGAAGCCGGACCCGGCCGGAGGAGTCGGTCGGGTCACCACGCAGCGAGCGCAGGATGCCGGCCGCCAACCGGTCGACCAGTGTGGCCGGATCGAGCCGCTCGGTGCGGAACCGGTCGGCGTCGACGGTCGCGTAGCGGAGCCAGCCCGGCGTAGCAGTGGGCGCCGCCGCCGACCGGTCGTCGCGCGCACCGTGCTCGGCCTCCTGTTCGATCGCGTCCTGCGGGAGGCTGACCGCGCCCAGGTCGCGACCGGCCCGCAGCGCGCCGAGCGGGTTCGGGGCCTGGACGGTGTGCAGCAACTCATGGGTGAGCAGCCGCCGGCCGTCCTCGGCGGCCGGCCGGTACTTGCCCTCGCCGAAGAAGACGTCGGGGCCGACGGCGACGGCGTCCGCGCCGATCAGCTCGGTCAGCGCGGCGGAGTCCCGGTCGGTGTGCACCCGGACCCGACCGAGGTCGTGACCGAGCCGCGCCTCCAGCTCCCGGCGCAGGCCGGGATCGAGCGGCTGACCTGCGCCGGAGACGATCTCCTTCGGCTCGGGCGTACGGGCCCTCGGCGTCCGCCCCCGCCGCTTGGCCGCGTCCTGCGCGGACTCCCTACCGGTGGCGATCCGGGTCATGCCCGCCCCCGTTCCGGCGGCCGGCCACCGCCGGACAACCCGACGTGCACGGCCCGGGCGAGCGCCGCCCCGAGCCGCTGCGGAGAGGTGTCCGCCGGCAGCGCCGGCAGCCCGGCGAGCAGGTCCAGCTCCCGGTCACCGCCGTCCGCGAGCGCCACACCGCGCGCCTCGACCAGACGCGCCAGCTCGCCCCGGAACGCCACCACCAGCCGTTCCTGATCGACCCGCGCGAACCCGTCGAGGACCAACTCGCCGATCTCGACCTCGATCCGCCCGCCCCCGGCCTCCCCCTGCCCCTCGGTCAGGTCCATCCGCAGACCTCCGAGGGCGTCAGTGGGCGTTCGAGCTTCAGGTACTCGGTGCGTGCGGCGGCCAGGAGGTGCCGCATCTGCAAGGGGCAGTCCTCGTCGGCGGCCTGGAAGGCGGCGGACAGGGCGATGTTGCGGATCGAGCCGCCGGTCACGGTGAGCTGGGCCAGGCGCTGCGGATCCAGGCCCTGGCTGGGGGTCCGCCCCGGGATGACCCGGCGCCAGATCTCGGCGCGCTCCGGGACACCGGGGAAGGGGAAGTCGACCACGAATCTGATCCGCCGCATGAACGCCGGGTCCAGTGCCTTCTTCATGTTGGTGGTGAGTACCGCCAGGCCCCGGTAGGCCTCCATCCGCATCAGGAGGTAGCTGACCTCCAGGTTGGCGTAGCGGTCGTGGCTGTCCTTGATCTCGCTGCGCTTGCCGAACAGCGCGTCGGCCTCGTCGAACAGCAGCAGGGCGCCGCCGCGTTCGGCCGCGTCGAAGACCCGCCGGAGGTTCTTCTCGGTCTCGCCGATGTACTTGCTGACGACCTGGGAGAGGTCGATGACGAACAGGTCCACCCCGAGCTGCCCGGCGACCACCTCGGCCGCCAGCGTCTTCCCGGTGCCCGACCCGCCGGCGAAGAGCGCGGTGACGCCGAGGCCCCGGCGCAGGACCGACTCGAAGCCCCACTCCTGGTAGACCGTGCCGCGCCGGCGGACGTGGGCGACGATCTCGCGCAGCGTCGAGCGTTGGCGCTCCGCCAGCACCAGGTCCTCCCAGTCGGCGCGCGGCTCGACCCGCCGGCCCAGCTCGTCCAGGGACATCCGGGCCTCCGCCAGTCCGGCGTGCCAGGCCAGCGGGCTGATGTCCCGACCGTCCTCGGCCGCCCGCCGGGCGGCCGTCGCAGCGGAGCGGATCACATGGGCGGGCAGCGAGAACTGCGCGGCCAGTGAGCGGAGTCCGTCCTCGGTGATCCCCGGCTCGCCGTCCAGCGCCGCCGTCCAGATCGCGAGCTGCTCCTCGGGGCCGAGCGGGGGCACGGTCAGCCGGGTGCGGTCCGAGACCCCGGCCGGCGGGGGATCGTCGCCGGAGACGACCAGCGGAACCGCGAGGCTGGCGAGGAAGGACTCGGTGCCGTTCGGAGCCGTCGGGCGGTCGCCGCTCTCCACCAGCAGGGCGGCCGGGACCAGGATCGCCTCGCGCTGCCAGAGCCGGGCGAGCCGCTCGCGCTCGGCGGGGTCGGTGGGCAGGTCCTCGCGGTGCGCGGCGTAGAGGCCGAGGCCGGCGCGGCGGGCCGCCGTCGCCGCGATCTCCCGGCGGGTGCGGCGGTCGGCTCCGGTCAGTTCGACGTGCGGCGGTCCGGCCGGTCCGGCCGGTCCGGCCTCGGTCCACTCGCGCGCCAGCTCGGCCGCGCACCGCTCGTGCGGGCCGGGCAGCTCACCCGGCGGCCCGATCCGGGTGAGCAGCCCGTGCAGCCGCACGTCCAGGTAGGGCACGCCGACCAGGTAGTGCAGCACCCGCTCGTCGATCCGCAGCCGGGCGGTGGTGAGCGCGGTCTCGTCGTCCGGCTCGACCAGCCGGAAGCGGCGCAGCGGGCCGACCGGGGTGAGCGCGCTCCAGTGCGGTCGGTCGAGGGCGGCGAGGGCGAGCGAGAAGGTGGGGTAGGCGCGGCCGGGGTCGCCGCAAGCCGCGGCGCACCGGGCGGCGGCGGTGGGGTCGATCGAGGGGGCGGCCGCCAGCACGAGGATGTCGCGCTCGAACGGGGTGAGCGCGAAGGAGGCGGTGAGCGTGTCCAGGGCGGTGGCGGCGCGCGCGGGCTCACCGGAGGACGGCCGGCCGTCGGTGCGGCCGGCCGCGTGCGCGTCGACCCGTTCGAGCACGGCGGCGACCGCGGCCGACAGCGCCCGCCGGTGCGGCTCGTCCGTCGGACCGTCGCTGCTCCGCCCTCGGCGCGTGCTCATGTCTCCCCCCGTCCTGCGGTCAGTGCGTCAGGTCCACGACGGGCCCGGTGAAGGACCCGTCGGCGGACACCGTCAACTCGCTGGGCACGCCGTCCACCTGGAGCCGGGCCAGGTACGCCGTAGGGCGGACGCCGACGACCGGCACCCGGACCTCGAACGGGTCGCCGCGCGGCCGCCTCGGCGCCGGTACCCGGAACTGGTGGCTCGCCCCGGGCCGCCCGGCGGGCGGGTGCAGCTCGTCCAGCAGCAGCAGGACCTGCTGGTCGTCCCGGAGCGGCAGGTCCAGCCGGACGACCAGCCGGGCCGAGACCCCGGCCGGGCCGTTGCCGCGGTCCGCCGTGCCGATCGGCGCGACGATCCTCGGCTGCCGGGCGAAGGTCTGCGCGTTGGACTCCACCGCGAGGTGGTCGGCGGCGGGCCGGCCGTCCAGCGCCAGTCCGTGCAGCACCTGCACCTGGTACACGCCGGGCGGCAGGTCCTCCGGTACGGCGACCACCAGGCGGTCGTCCCGGACGCCACTTGGTGCGACCGTCACCCGCCGCTCGCCCAGCCGGGCCACGACCAGGTCGGCGCGCAGTCCGGAGCCGTCCACCACCAGCTCGCGGTCCTTGGTCACCGGCCCTTCGACGGGCGCGCCCCGGGACCCGGCCGGCCGGGAGAGCACCCGTTGGACGACCGGTCCCCGGGACGGCACGGCCCGCACGGTGCGCCGCAGCACGGGCTTGCCGGCCACCGGGTCGGTCCTGCCCTCCAGCAGGACGGCGGTGGCCTGGTAGACGACGGACAGCGCGTACGGCGTCTGGAACAGCGTGGTCCACAGCTTGGACATCTCGTCGACGTCCATCGGCGAGGGCGTGAAGCGCACCCGCTGCGGCGAGGCGGCCAGGTCCGTCCCCAGCAGGTACGGCTGGGCGGCCGCCTCGTCGATCAGCTGCCGGGACAGCACCGGCTGTTCGGCCAGCGCCCGGACCACGCAGCCGAGCAGCCGCTGGCCGACCAGCTGGGACTCCTCGCCGTAGCAGCTGATCAGGTAGTGCAGGTCGAGGACGGCGGTCGGCCGGGTCAGCAGGGTGCCGTCCGTCGCGCGGGTGGGCGCGTCGAGGTTGCGCAGCGAGGCGTTGGGCGTGACCTGGTAGAGGAAGACGGTGATGGCCGGGTCGCTCGGCGGCTCGGTCGGCGGTTTGCGGGCGCCGACCTCGACGGCGAACGGGATGTCCGGCGAGAGCGCGCGGGTGATGAGCAGCCGCAGCGCCTCGCTCACGGTCGCGATTGCGAGGTGGTTGCTCATGGGCCCGCCCGTCCGGTCATGAGGGCTCCCGGTCGAGGTACCGGTCGAGGCCGAGGGCCGGGGCCGGTCGGCTCGCCTCCGGTCGGCGCGGGACGGCGGGGGCGCGTTCGGCGGCCCTGACCTCGACCCGCCCGATCTGGACCCGCACCACCCGCTCGACCGGCTGCTGCCGTCGGCGGGCGCGCCCGCCGACGGTGCGGCCCGGGGCGGTCGCCGCGGTGGCCCGCCGTCCGGGCGTCGGCGCAACGGCGGGCCGTGGCGCGGCGGAGGGTGCCCCGGCGGACGGCTCGGGGGCGGCCGTACGGGGCGGTGCGGTGAGGGGTGCCGGGTTGTCGGGCGGTGCGGCCGTCGGACGGGCGGCCGCCGTCCGCACCAGTGGCTCGACGGTCGCCGCGGCGGCGGGGGCGATCGGCGGCGCGACCAGCAGCGGTGTGCGCGGCAGCGGAAGGCCGGGCGCGGCGGCCGGCCGACGGTCGCCGACCGTCACCCGGGGTGCTCCACCGGTCGGGGCCGGAGCCGGTGCCGCCGGCCGGGGGAGCACCCCGGGAGCGGGCGGCCGGCCCGGGACGACCGGCTCATCGCCGACGGCCACCGGCGTCCGCGCCGGCCCGGGCGTCTCGATCCGTTCGAACGGCCCCGGCAGGCGCGGGCGCACCCGTACCCCGGTCCCGGCCCGGTCCGGGACCGGGTCGCCCTTGTTCAGCAGGCGGTCGAAGTGGTCAGGCATCTGCACACAGCTCCAGGTAGTGGCGGCGCCGCAGCGGGGTGAGCGCCAGGATCTCCGTCTCGTTCCAGCCGTAGGCGGTGGCCAGCAGATGGACGTCGAGCAGGGTGGCCCGGGCCCAGTCGTCGAGCTCCTCCCAGAGGTAGGAGGCGATGTCCAGTTCGGCGAGGGCGTGCCCGCCGCACCCGGGGCAGCTGAGGTTCAGCCGGACATCGGCGCAGGGGTCGGCGGCGGAGGCGGCCTCGGCCATCCGCTGCTGGACCGGTTCGGGGAGCTGGCGGGCGGCCACCGGCCGCCCGTCGTGCTCGGCGGTCAGCACGCACCGCTCCAGCAGGACGGCCCTGGCCAGGCCCGCGGGGGCCCGTTCGGCGGCGGCCAGGTCCCCGGGGGTGGCGGGCCGGAAGCCGACCCGCCAGCCGTCCAGCTCCACCCGCAGCGGCCCGGTGGCCGGCGGCGCGGCACCGGTCACCTGTCCGGCGTCGAAGGTGAACTCCATCTCCTCCCGGCAGCCCGGGCAGCCGATCCGCATGGCGAGCCGCTCGCCGAACAACTCGGCGCGCAGTCCGAACAGTTCGGCGTCCCGCTGTCCGAGCGGTACGGCCAGCAGCTCCTCCGCCCCGGCGTCGGGCCGGGCGACGGTGTGCAGCAGCAGTGCCCGCCCGGTGCGGCCGGCCGCCAGTCCGGCCTCCCAGGTGGCCAGCAGTGCGGCCTGTCCGGTGGTTTCCATGGCGCACCGCTCAGGCCGGCTGCTGGAACGACGGTTCTTCCGGCTCGGGCGTCTCCTCGTCCCGCTCCCAGCCCTCCACCTCCAGCTTGAGGCTCTGGATCGCCACCGCGTTGGCGTTGGCGTCCAGTTCGCCGAGCACCTGGTACTCGCTCGGCCAGGCCCGGTACAGCTTGTGGGCGACCGCCACCTGGCCGGCCTCGTTGAGCACCTGGATCACCAGGTCCTTGCGGAAGTCCCGCAGCGAGACCTCGGCCCCGCGGCCCGCGCCGACCATCCAGACCTTGTTGGCCCAGCGGTCGAACTCCGGGTCGTGGGTGACTCCGCGCTCCAGGGTGACCGCCTCGAAGTCGGTGCGCCCCGGCGACTTCCGCGGCGCGCTCGGATCGCCCCCGCTGCGGTGCTTCACCACCTCGGTGGTGCGCTTCAGCGGGCTGACCTTGCTGATTCCGGCGACCACCCGGCCGTCCCAGACGACCAGGAACTTGAAGTTCTTGTACGGATCGAATCGCTGCGGATTAACGGTGAACTCGACCATGGAGATCCTAAACCTCGAACTGTCCGGCGAGCTGCTCGATCTTGACGATCACGAATTCCGCGGGTTTCAGCGGCGCGAATCCGACCACGACGTTCACCACCCCGCGATTGATGTCGTCCTGCGTGGTGGTGTCCTTGTCGCACTTGACGAAATAGGCCGAGCGCGCCGAGGTGCCCTGGAACGCGCCCTGCTGGAACAACGAGTGCAGGAACGCGCCCACGTTCAGCCGGATCTGTGCCCACAGCCGCTCGTCGTTGGGCTCGAACACGACCCACTTGGTGCCCCGGTAGAGGCTCTCCTCCAGCATCAGCGCGAGGCGCCGCACCGGGACGTACTTCCACTGCGAGCCGAGCGCGTCGGCGCCGGCCATGGTCCGGGCGCCCCACGCGACCGGGCCCACCACCGGGAAGGTCCGCAGGCAGTTCACCGCGAGCGGGTTCAGCAGCCCGTTCTCCCGGTCCGTCAGCGGGACGGTCAGCGCCCGCACTCCCGGCAGGACGGCCTCGGTGCCCGCCGGCGCCTTCCACACGCCGCGCTGGGCGTCGGTCCGCGCCATCACCCCGGCGAGGGTGCCCGACGGCGGGAAGGCGCGCAGCCGGCCGGTGAGCGGGTCGACCAGCTCCAGGTGCGGGAAGTAGAGCGCCGCGTGGTCGCTGCGCACCGAGTCGAAGGCGGACAGGCCGGCCCGGGCGGCGTCCAGCGTCGTCCACGCCTGCGGCGGGTCGACGATCAGGAACATCCGCTTCTCCACGCAGAGCGCCTGGGCGGCGGAGACGACCGTGACGGCGTCGTCGATGTCGGGGTAGCCGGCCAGTTCCGGCAGTACCAGCAGATTGACGTCCTGCACGTCGCGCAGGGCCTGGATGCCGGTCTTGGCCGCCTCGCTGCCGATCAGGTCGGTCAGTCCGGGCGCCCCGCCGTCCTGGCCGCCGGTGAGGGCGAGCACCGGCGGGTTGACCGAGCCCTCCAGCCCGAGGTTGTTGGCCGCCTCACCGAGGAAGCGCACCACGTCCGCCGGGTCGGTGGAGCCCGCGACGACCTGGAGCTGCCGGCCGGACACGCTCACCCTGGTGCCCGCGTAGGCCCGCCGGCCCGGGGCGTCGGGCAGGGCGCGCAGCTTGCGCTCCAGCAGCAGGGCGAGTTCGGCGACGGTGGCCGGGGCGGCGCCGTCCACGGCCGGCTCGTGGATCCTGAGGGTCCGCGAGACGTCGCCGATCTTGACCTGGATCTCCTGGGTGAGGTCCGGCAGCGTGGCCGCGAACGGCTTGGAGACGGTGCCCACCGGGTCCGGCCGGCTCTCCGTCAGGACCTTCACCCGTACGACCGCGGAGCCGCCGTTCACCACCGTTTCGGCGAACCGGGGGTCGGCGGCCCGGACCGAGAGGTCCGCGAAGGACTCCCGGACCGCGCCCGAGGTGTCGAACACCTGGAGGTTGAAGGTCTCGGCGGGGGTCGGCGTCCGGTAGTCCACGGCGACCCGCAGCGCCGCGCCCCAGAGCCCCGGCTCGACGGCCGTGACCTGCAGTGCCGGCGTGGCGGTGGAGGTCTGCGTCGAGTCCAGCGTGACGCCCGCGGCGGTGCCGGTGCCGGCCGCCGCGACCCGCACCACGACCCCGATCGAGCCCCCGTTGAGGAAGAACTGCTGGACGGCGTAGCTGACCGGGCTCTGGCTCGCGAGCCCGCCGAAGCGGCGTTCGAAGTCCGCGAAGCTGGTGATGGTGACGGGCTGGTTCAGCGGGCCGCGCCGGGTGGCCCCGACGAAGGCGGTGACCGAGGTGCTCACCGTGGTGATGGTGCGGACACCACTGGGAAGCTCTTCGATGTAGACGCCGGGATAGGTCGGTGTCGTCGGCAATTCCCCCTCCGTTCACTTCGTGCGTCAAGGGTCTGGGAATTGACGGCCCCCGACTTCTTGGTGCGTGGTCGGCAGGGTAAGTTTCATATTCGTCCCGGCCGCCCGTCAACCGGAATTTAAAAGAGTAATTGTATTACCGGAACCCTTGAATCTTATTGCCCGGGGTTGCGGAGCGAAATGGTCCGCAACCCCGCGCCGGTGCCCGGTGTGCGGCCGGTCAGCCGCCTTCGGGCACGTTCCGGTGGTCGGTCGGGGCCGCCGTGGCCCCCGCGGGCGCCGGCGGCCGGTAGGACGGCGGCCGGGCCGCCCCCAGGAACCAGCCCCAGGAAGCGCCGAACCGGTGCTCCAGGTACCGGAACGCCGCGTAGTAGACCGTGCCGAAGCCGGTGACCAGGGCGGCGGTGACGGAGGCGTCGTCCAGCCGGATGCCGAGCCGCGCCCCCTGCACCACGAGGAACGCGACGACGTACGGCACGCACGTGCGCCACAGCGAGAGGGTGAGTTGGTACATGCGGTCCTCCTCGGCCGACGCCGGCCGGACCGGGTCGGCGAGTTGATGCCGGGTATGCCGCCGACCTGCTGCCCGCCGCAACCGCCGGGTACACCCCGTCCGCGCCCGTCCGTGCCCGCCCCGCGGAACCTCCGCCCGCCGGCCCCGGCGGAGCGGGCCGTCCGCACACCCCCGATGCGCCCCGTCGGGGTGCCGCACTGCCGTTGCCGCGCCCGCCGCCCGCCGTCCCCCGGGTCCGCCGCCCCGCCGACCCGGCGCGCGGAACGGCGTGCGGAATCGAGCCGGAGGCCCCGCCCCGGCCCGCGCGCCCCCCGTGCACCGGCGTCGGCGGGCGACACGCCGCTGCCC
>NZ_JBHVER010000027.1:0-56907 GCF_042802195.1 Kitasatospora sp. NPDC057500
GTGCGGCCCTCGGGCGTTTCCGGGTCGGGATTGACCCATGATTCCGCTCCGGAAATGCCCCTCACCTCCGGTCTCCGGCCTCCGTAGAGTGATCATCACAAGGCCACGGCAGGGGAGCCGGGGCCGCCCGAGACGGGGGAGAACCACCGTGAACGCCGGCCCGCTGAAGCCCCTGCTGACCCGCGCCGCCACCGCCGAGACCACCAGCGACCCGAGCAGTGTGATGACCCTGCTCGCCGACTGCGGCACCGACGGCAGCCCCGTCACCAGCTACCGCTCCACCTTCGCCGAGGGCGCGGTCGGCGCCCCGGCCCACTTCCACACCCGGGCCTCCGAGCTGTTCTTCGTGATCGGCGGCTCGCTCCGGGTCCTGCTGGACGACGAGGTGGAGTTGCTCGGCGCCGGCGACCTCCTGCTCGTCCCCCCGCACACCCCCCACGCCTTCGCCGCCGCCCCCGGCTCCGAGGCCGACGTCCTCTTCGTCTTCACCCCGGGCATGCCGCGCTTCGACTACCTGCGCCTCCTCGGCCGCGTGATGCGCGGCGAGGCGAGCCCGCAGGAGATCAAGGACTCCTCCGAGCTGTACGACAACCACTACGTCGACAGCCCCCTCTGGCGCGCCACCCTGGAGGCGGCCGCGGCCGGCGCGTGAGGACGGCGGTCGTGCAGGAAGTCGGGCGGGCCGGCTTCCTGCGCCGCGAACGGGGGTCAGTCGACGAATACGGAGGCGCCGAACTCCTGGGTGGTCTGGCCGCCGGGGGGAACGACCGCGATCACATAGCCGGTGCAGTTCGGGCCGTTGTACACCAGGGCGTATTCGTCGGTGTTGTTGCTCGCGATGAGCGGAACGATCGGGGCGTTGTAACAGCCGCTCGGGTTGTTGATGATCGTATTGGGCGCGATGATCAGCTGCCCGTTGGCGGCGAGGGCCGTGCCCGGCAGGGCGAGGGCCATGGTTCCGGCGGCGGCGAGAGTGCCGAGGACGGTCGCGAGACGTCGCATGGATGACTCCTTGAGGGCGGGGGATCAGGGGCGGACGTGCCCCGAACACAACCTCTCCGCCCGTAGGAGCGGCCGCAATCCGCGCCCGCCGAGCGGGTGATCTGTGTACGCGCGAATGGGTGTGGGCGGCTATCGGCCGTGGAGGTGGGTGTCCGGGAAGTCGGCGGGCTCGCGCAGGACGAGGGCGGAGAGCGTGGACCAGTACGCCGACACGCCGGTCACTACGATGCAGCCGGTCTCGTGGGGGAGCCGGGGGAGGCGGGTGCTGAAGCAGTCCTGGTGATGGTGGGCGCGCACGGGGATGAGGAGCGAGTCGAGGCTGATGTCCCGGCCGAGGTGGGGCAGTTGGGCGGTGACGCCCTCGGCGGACCGCCCGCTGTTGAGCATGAAGTTGAGCAACTCATGGGCTGGCTCGGCGAGTTGAAGGATGGTCGAGACCGTTCCCGCCGGCTCGCCGTCCGGCAGGACAACGGTGTCTCCTGAGGGAGTTGGGCGACCCATGAAGTACGCCACGCCGGGTCGGCGGTGTGGTCGCCCTGGGTCAGGCCGGAACGAGCTTCGGGGTGCTGTCGAGGGTGAGATCGGTGAAGTCGGGGGCGGGGGCGATGAGGGCCCAGACGAACTTGCCGATGCCGCCGGTGCGGGGGCGGCAGCCCCAGTGTTCGGCGAGCTCGTTGACGAGGAAGAGGCCGCGGCCGTGCTCGTCGTCGGGGGAGGCCGGGGGTCGGAGGGTGGGGCGGCCGGTGCCGGCGTCGTGGACCTCGATGCGGAGGCGGCCGGCGGTGACGGCGAACCGGATCTCGATGAGGCGGTCCGGCGGTGCGTCGCCGTGCCGGACGGCGTTGGCGAAGAGCTCGCCGAGGATCAACTCGCCTACGTCGGAGAATCGTTGGCCCTGCGGCATCCCGGCGAGATAGGCGCGGAGGATGGTGCGGGCGAGGGGGGTGGATTCGGTCCGGGGGGTGAGTCGGGCGGCGAACTCGCGCGGCCGGTGACAGGGCATGGAGACCTCCGGGGATGAGGGGGGACTGGAACGGGCGCGCGAATGGGGCGTGGAAATCACACTGTGCAAGCGAATAACTCCGTTCCGAGATCAATCATCGGCTTTCGGAGGTACGGTGACGACCAGATCGCCGTGCGGGGTGTGTGCGGCACGTGAGGGGAGCGGTCATGGCACACCGGAGGATCAAGCGGGGACCGACGGCGAGCTCGGCGGTGATGTTCGGCGAGGAGCTGCGGTTCTACCGGGAGCTGGCCGGCTACACCCAGGAGGAGTTGGCCAAACTCCTGCACTGCGACCGCACCGTGCTGACGCGCTGCGAGAGCGGCAAGCGCCGGATGCAGCCCGAGATGGTCGAGGATGCGGACCGGCTGCTGGACACGGGCGGCTCGCTGAAGCGGCTGTGGGACCGGGTGGACTGGAATGCGGAGATCGAGCACCCGGACTGGTTTCGGGACCGTGCGGATCTGGAAGCCGAGGCGGTGGCTCTCCGGCTCTTCCAGTACGGATTCATGCACGGCCTGCTGCAGTGCCGGGAGTACGCCCAGGAGATGTTCACGGCTGGTGAAGCGGCGGGAAATGCCAAGCTGATCGCTGAGCGGACTGCCGCTCGCATCGGTCGGCAGCAGCGCTTCCTCGCTTCGAATGGTCCGTTGCTGATGGCGGTTCTGGATGAGAGCGCGATCAGATCGGAGCTGGGCGGTCCGGCGGTCATGCGTCGCCAGATGCAGCACCTGCTCAATGTCGCCCGGCTTCCCAACATCAGCATCCAGGTGGCGCCGTTCGCCGGGCGGCAAACGGTGATCAAGACGTCGATGGTGTTGCTGGAGATGCCCGATGGGCGGAACTGGGTCTACTCGGAAAGTCTGGACAGGGGGCATCTGAGCGATGCTCCGGCCATCGTGGCGGCACATCGTCGTGGCTATGATCTGCTTCGGGGGGAAGTGCTCTCGGTGAGGGAATCGCTGGAGCTGATCGCCGATGCGATGGAGGGCTACCGGGATGGCGAGGTTCGAGATCGACACGGCCGCTTGGCGCAAGAGCAGCTACAGCGGACCGGACGGGGGCGACTGCGTCGAGGTGGCCCTCGCGTCCCCTACCCCCGGCGTCGTTCCGGTGCGTGACTCCAAGGACCCCTCCGGGCCGGTCCTCCTCTTCCCCGCCGCCTCCTGGCAGGCCTTCCTCACCTCCCTCCGGGACGGCTCCCTCCCCGTTGGTTAGGAGCACCCCCGGGGGTGGGCTACTATTTACCCATCACCCAGTTGCGCGGGTGGCGGAATAGGCAGACGCGCTGGATTCAGGTTCCAGTGCCCGAAAGGGCGTGGGGGTTCAACTCCCCCCTCGCGCACACAGAGAACGGCCGGTCGATCCTCGGATCGACCGGCCGTTCTGTTTCTCAGACCCGGAGGAACACCACGCCCGCCACGGCCACCGCCGCGAGCACGGCGATCACCAGTGCGTGGACCCTCACGTCCCACTTCTCCGAGCGGTGTTCCGCGGCGCGGTCCAGCGTGAACTCGGCCGGGTCGGCAGCCGTGTAGTGGACCGTGACCTCACGGCCGTACGCGCCGGCGGGGTCCGGGAGGTGCGACGTGCAGTGGGCCGTGACGACGGTGCCCCCGCGCGTCACGAACGACACGACCGGGGTGATCGTGGTCGTGGTGTGGCCGTCGTCCTGGTCGACGCTGACGTCCTTCAGGACGGCGACGACCCTCCCCGGCACGGTCTCCATCGCGGCCAGCCTGCCGAGGCGGTCGTTCCTGGCGCGCACCGCCCCGGGCAGCTGAACGGCGCCGAGGAGCGCCGGCGGCCCGCCGGAACCGATCAGCGCCCACGGCCACCCCCAGTCCACCGAGGCGAGGACCACCAGCCCGACGTAGACCAGGAAGGCCGCGCAGCTCGGTCGGCCCAACCCGCGCGCGGGCTTCTCGGGGACGTTGGAGAACCGGTAGGCGTGCGGCCTGCCCCGTGGATGGCTGAGCCCGATCTCCCGGCCTTCCCACGCCGAGGTGATCATCTCGCCGCGCTCACCGTCGTTCGTCACGATGACGTCCTGCCCGGAGGCCGGGTCGCGGTAGGAGACGACCACCGATATCCCGCCCGACCGGGACCCGCCGTGCCGGGGCGCCCGCACCCGGTCGATCCGCCCCGTGAGCCGGACCGTTCGCTGAGCCTTGGTCACGCCGGCCAGCGACATGCCGACCCCGATCAGCGCCGCCGCACCCCACACCGCACACCACAGCACCAGTGACTCGTGCCACCCCACGCGCTCTCCTCCGGCCGATCCGGTCCGATCCGGTCAACTGCCGTTGCGCCGGAGTACTGTGCCCTGCCCGTCCGCTTCCAGGCTTCCGCTGCCCCGGTCGCCGGTCACTGTGACCCTGAGCGCGAGCGAGCCGCCGACGCCGTCGGCGATCAGCTGCCAGCTCCGCGGGGAGTCGACGCCGAGGCCGGTCCTGGCCTCCTCGACCAGCGCGGCGACGCGATCGAAGGGCAGCAGGCGGGGGTCGAACCCGGCGGTCCGCACGCCGGTGGGGGAGAAGACGACCGTCAGCAGGCGGTCCTGCACGACGACGGTGAGCGCCTGGCGGGTGTCCCCGTCCTGCGTCAACGACTCGACGGCCTTGCGCAGTTCGCCGTGGTCGAGCATCGACCGGCCCGGCCCGAGGGTGACCGTGCCGGTCGCCGACGTGACGGTGGTCGTGGACGACGAGTACGACGAGGAGGACGAGGAGGAGACGGACGGATTCGGGGCGGCGCCGCTCCCATCGTGGCCGAACAGGTCGGCACGGAAGAACAGGAGTACGCCGGCCGCGCCGAGCAGCAGGCCGAGGAGGGTGAGGAACCCACCGGCACGGCTCTCCGGGGGATCGTTCCTCATGGCCGGACCGGGCACCGAGTCCAGGCGCGCGCCGGCCGCCCGTTCCTCCCACGCCGGTGTCGGCCGCGTCACGATCCGGACCTTCCAGGGCCGGTCCGGCTGGTACTCGACCACCACGATCCCGCGCGGGCGGTAGTCGGGCAGTTCGACGAGGTTGACGCCCTGCCGGATCTCGACCCGGTACGCCGGCGCGTCGTCCGGTGCGACGGTCAGTTCGAACCGCACCGGCACGTCGCTGGTGTTGCTCCCGAGGGCTTCCCGGCTCTCGATCATCGCGAGCGCCGTGCGCGGCGCGACGGCCCTCTCCCGGGAGCGGCGCGGCACGGTGCAGAGGTGGAAGAGCAGGCCGTAGACCGCGGGCAGGGCCAGCCCCAGGACGATCAGCGGCGCCTTCCCGACGACACACCCGCTGATGAACGCGGTCAGCGACACCCCGATCGCGCCACCCGTCAGGAACCCCAGGGCGAGGCCTGCGGGCGTGGTGCGCGAGGGCGGCGCGACCGCGGTGATCGTCATACGGCTGATTGTGCACGGTGCGGGTGACGGCCGACAGGCTCGTGGACGACCTCGTTGGTGGAGACCGTCCGGTCCGTTCTCTGCCGGTCGAACGGGAGATCAGGACAGGTAGTAGGCGGGTGCCGCCCGGCGCACCAGGGCGTAGAGGACCTCGGGCTTGCCCAGCAGGTAGTTGCTCATGGCCAGGGCGGCGGCCGTACCCTCGCCCACGGCGCTGGGGATGCGGCGCTCACTGCGGAAACGGACGTCGCCGGCCGCGAAGACGCCGGGCTTGTTGGTGGCCATGGCGGTCACGTTCTTGAGCTCTTCCGCGTGCGTCTTGGGGTCGAACGTGCCGTCCCTCATCGCGTCGTAGTAGATGTCCAGGTCGGTGGCGACCAGTCCGTACTTCGCCTTCGTGCCGTCCGGCTTCCGCTTGCGGACCACGGTGACGCCCGCGTCCTCGATCCACTTGGTGTCGGGGTCGGCACCGATGACGGCGTAGACGGCGGTGACGTCGTACGACTTGGTGACGATGGTCTTGCCGGTCTCGCCGGTGCTCACCGTCAGCTTCGCGTTCGCGGACGCGGCGGCTTTGAACTCGATGGCCTCGGTGTCGGCCACGACCGTGATGTTCTTGTCCTCCTTGACCTTGTCGTAGACCACCTTGAGCATGTCGGCGCCCGCGGTCTTGCCGCGGATCAGCAGGACGACGTCGGCCCCCTTGCTGGAGAACATCAATGCGGCCCGTCCGGCGGAGTCGCCGCCGCCGATGACCATGATCGTGTCCTTCTTCGTCACACCCTCCGCGTCCCCGGGCAGGGCGTAGTAGTAGATGCCCTGGTCCTCGAAGTCGGCGGCGGTCTTCTGCGTCAGCTTGCGCGGGACGAGGCCGGTGGCGAGCAGGACCAGCGAGGCCTCCACCGTGACCTCCGGGGAGCCCTCGGAGTCGGTCGCGGTGATCTCGTGTTTAGTCGTCTTCGGATTGTCGCTGAGCTTGAGCTTCGTCACACCGTAGCCGGGCAGCCACTCGGCCCCGAACTTCTTCGCCTGGACGACGGCCTTGTGGCACAGCAGCCTGGACTCGATTCCGTCATCGAACCCGAAGTAGTTGTCGATCTCGTTGATCGACGTGGCGGCCGTCCCGCCCGGAGCGTACTGCTCGATGATGAGCGTGGTGAGGCCGTAGAGGCTCCGGGCGTTGATGGCCGCGGCCAGGCCGGCGGGGCCGCCCCCGATCACGACGAGGTCGTACGCCTCCTTCGTCTTGGGGAGCAGCAGGCCCAACTGCTCGGCGAGCTTGGCGATCGTGGGGTTCTTGAGAGGCGCCGGGCCCACTCCCGTCACCACGATGTCCGCGTCCAGGCTGGGGGAGAACTCGACGTCGTAGTCGTTGAGTTCCAGGTACCGCTTGATCCGTTCGACCTTCCGGTCCTTGGTCTTCGCCGAGATCGTGGCCTTGAACTTCGACATGACGCTCCTCCTTGCGGGCGGCGGGCGGTTCGACTGCCCCGAAGCCTACGGTGCGTGTGCGAATGTTCACCGTGCGCCACGCCTTGTCCGGGCTCGGGTCCCCGGGGCCGTGCCGGCCCCGGGGACCCGCCGGCTACTGGGTGACCGTGCGGAAGAGCCAGTGGAGGCGGGCGGTGGCGGCTCCGGGGCGGGTGATGGTGACCGTGTCGACGACCGTGCTCTGGGTGACGTCGAGGTGCTCCTCGGGGCTGGAGAAGTTGGACAGCAGCGTTCCGTTGGGGCCGTCGTCGACCTTGCACCACAGGTAGCCGTCGTCGTTGGCCCGGTAGGCGCCCATGGTGACGGAGTCGCCGTTCTGCGGGGTCGTCCCGGGGTGGGCCGTCGTGGAGTTGGCGTACTGGTGGCCCTGGACGAGGTAGAAGCAGTTGTCGCTCGGTCCCGCCGAGATGGTGCTGAACCGCCGGGAGTCCCCGTGCGAGTCCGAGGCCAGGTGGACCGGGTAGGGCGCGGTCTCCAGGTCGTCGACCGCGAGCGCCGGGGTCGAGCCGGTGGAGTCGGTCGCGACGATCTCGGTGAGGGCGGTGGCCTCCTGGGGGGCCTGGAGGAACCAGCGCTGGCCGGTCGTGCCGTCCTGGTCGCGGGCCACGATGCCGAGGCCCGGGCCGAGGTCGGTGAGGAACTGGCGGGTGACGTAGTTCTGCAGGGTCCAGGTGCCGTCGCCCTGGCGGACGGGCTGCCAGAGCTGGTCGAGCGCAGGGTTCGGCCACAGCACCGTCCGCGCGTCGCGGGCGCCGCCCTCCTGGCCGAGGTAGCGGCCGGCATAGGGCACGTTGGCGTGGAACAGGCGGTAGTAGCCGCTGTACTCCGGGTCGGGCGACAGGCTGAACACCTGGGACAGGATGCCGGTCCGGTTGATCGGCTGGTCACCGACCACGTGGGTACTGCTGCCGGGAGCGGCCACGTTGGTGGTGGCGGCGCTGCGCAGCACCGCGGAGGTCGGCACCGGCACCGTCACCGACTGGTCGCCCCCCGGCGGGTCCGGCAGATTGCCGACCGACATCACGACGGGATAGTGGTCCGACAGCAGTACGGCGTCGGCCCGGTTGATGCCGAGGACGCGGGGACTCGTGGCGCCGACGGGAGCGACCGCGTAGTCGAGGATGCGGTCCGGGGTCTGGTTCCCCAGGCGCCGGATGGTCGGATGGGTCGGCAGCCCCGGGGCGGTCACCGTGAACTGGCCGGCGACGGCGGTGGCCAGCGACGTGTCGGGGACGTTCGGGTCGTCCGGGGGCAGCGGGATCCGGTTGTAGTCGCCGATGGCGATCCAGGGCAGCGGGGTCTGGTTGGGGCCCGCGGTGTACATCCGGGTCCGGATGTTCTGCAGCTGCCCGGGGTCGTCGTTGCCGCTCCCCGAGAGGCCGTGCACCGTGAAGTACGCGACGCCGTCGACGTTGATGCCGAGCGCGGGCCGGCCGGTGAAGCCGTGGTTCAGCCCCGCCCCGACGACGAACACGTTCTGCGGCTGGATCCGGGTGCGGCTCAGGATGGCCAGGTTGACCCGGCCCGTGTTGGTCTGGGGGTTGGAGTCCGTGTGCAGCCAGTACAGGTATCCCTGCGGCCTGGCGGCCGTTCCCCCGTACCGGTACTCGCGGACCGGGGGGATGCGGCCGCCCCAGTCGAAGTAGACAGGCGGGTTCTGGTCGATGTCCTGGAGGAACACCGCGCCGCGGGGCGGGGCGCCGGCCTCCTGGAGGGCGACGATGTCGGCCTGGTTCTGCAGCGCCAGCTGGTTCACTCCCAGCGTGTACTTGTTCTCGTAGGCGGTGTCGCCCTCGCCCGTCCCGCCGGTGGTGCCCGCGCCCTGCATGTTCCAGGTGACGATCGTGCGGCGGTTGCCCACGCGGGGGTCGAGGTCGCCGCCGGTGTCCCGCAGGAACAGCGAGGGCCGCTTGCCGACGTCGGTCGGGACGACGCCCTGGCCGGTGAAGTCGAGGGTCTCCCGGCTGCCCCAGTCGGGGATGGCCTGGCCGCCCTGGCCCAGCGGTTGGAACCTGGCCGGGTTGCCGTTGGCGGAGCCGAACTGGAAGGCGGTGCCGGACTGGGTGCCGTACGGGGCGTACGGCTCGAACGGGCCGCCCGGCGTCGCCTGCTTGACCATGGTGTTGTTGTAGAAGACGTTCTGCGGGCCCGAGGAGCCGGACCACTTGACCGCCTTGGGGCCGGCCGCCCACCAGACGGGGTACCACGTCCCCTCGTCGATCTCGCCGCCCTCGCCGCCGCAGTTGGTCTGGCAGTTGCCGGAGCGGTGCTCGTACGGGACCCGCAGGGTGTTCTGCTCGAACAGGTTGTTGTGCTCCCACCCGCCGTGCAGGTTGAGGTCGGAGTCGAGGTCGTTGCGGAAGGCGACGTTGCCGCTGGCCGACCACTGGAAGGTGAAGTGGCGCAGGTTGCGGCTGAGGTTGTAAGCGTAGAGCGAGTCCCAGACCCGGCTGCCGCGCAGGTAGCCGTTGCCGCCCTTGCCCTTGTTCCAGGCGCCGTCGAAGCTGTTGCGCTCGATCTGGATGTTGCGGGCGTCCTCGGTGACGATCGGGTGCGAGCCGGTCATCTCGGCCTTCAGCCCGCGCGCCCAGTCGTTGGCGGCCCACTTGAAGACGATGCCGTGCATCGCGTACTCGGGCGCCAGGTTGCCGTAGTTGTGCACGGCCTGGGCGGGGGTCAGGTCGTAGCTGCCGCCGCCGAGTCTGGGCAGGCCGGTCATGTCCTGGGTGAAGGCGAAGTCCTCGAAGCCGACGCCCTGGACCACCTTCAGCGGGGTGACCTTGCTCGCGTACGGCTTGTCGCCGAGCGCGGGGGAGCCGTCCGAGGTGGAGTCGACCGGAACGTCCCACTCCAGCGGGCGGTCCAGGGTGAGGGTCTTCGCCGCGGCGTCGACCGCGCTGACCCGGAACATCTGCTGCCGCATGTGGAGGTTGTCCATCTGGCTGCGGTCGGAGACGCCCTGCTGCTCGTAGAACTTGACGCTGTTGGCCGCGCCGACCCAGACGTAGCCGCCCGGGGCGAACTTCTTCATGTCGGCCTTGGCGTCGAGCTGGACGACGTCCTGGCCCTGCCGGCCGGCCCAGCCGGGGTCGGCGGCCTTCGTGGCGACCTTGATGCCGGAGGCCCAGTGCTGGTTGACGCTGCCCTCGAAGATGTCCTTGCGGTTCGCCGGGGCGGCGGCCCAGTCGTCCTGGTAGCGCTCGGCGATGTCCCGGGTCTGGACGCGGAACAGGCCTCGCCCGGGCCAGATCCAGCCGCCGGTGCCGATGTCGCTGCCGCTGCCGGCCTTCATGCCGTCCTGGTCCCAGCGGCCGTTGACCAGGGTGTCGTAGCGGGTGTTGACGTCGGGGCGGAACACCAGGCGGGTGCCGCCGCTGCCGGAGCCCTGGCCGCGCAGGACGAGGTAGTCGGCGTCCACGTAGATCTGCCGGGAGAGGTCGATCCGGCCGGCCGGCAGGGAGATCAGCGAGAGGCTGTTGAAGTTGGCGTTCGGCGAGCAGTTGGCCTTGATGTCGTCGATGGCCTTCTGCAGGCCGGTGGTGTCGTCGGCGCCGTCGTCCGCCCGGACGGCGTACTGCGAGGCGAGCCGGTCCGGGGTGACGCGGCAGCCGGCGTCGCCGGTCAGCTCGCCGTCACCGGGCAGCGGCCGGCCACCGCGGAAGCCGACCCGCGACCAGTCGGGCATGCCGGGCGGCGGGCCGGTGCGGTTGGCATGGCTCAGGTCCGGACCCTCGGCGCCGGGACCGGCCGTGACGGCGCCGGTGGCCACCGGGTCCGCGGAGGCCGGAGCCGTGGCGGCGAGGGCGGGCAGGGTGACGGAGAGCAGCAGGCCGGACAGCAGCACGGCCGTTGGTCGTAGACGTTTCACGGGACCTCGTTCCAGGGGGCGTGGAAGCGCCCCCGGCTCCTGGCGGGCCGGGGGCGGGGCGTGGTGGACGGACCGGTCCGCTACGGGCAGTAGAAGCGGAGGCTGGAGATCCGGTCGTTCTTGTAGTACTCGGGGCCGCCGGTGTCGTAGTCGGCCTTCGCGCCCCAGCTCCAGGTCGGGGTGTAGTCGACCTGGGACGGGTGCAGCTCGCCGTAGGGGTCGTCCCAGAACTCCACCGAGCACTGGGAGTTGTTGAGCCAGGAGGACACCTGGTTGTCCGCCAGGACGTTGTTCAGGAAGTGGACCTTGGTGAGGCGCACGATCTCCGTGCTGCCGCCGGCGGCCGGCGGGACCACGATCGCCTTGGTGCCGGTGCCGCCGCTGTTCTGGTAGAGGCAGAGCGCCCAGGCCGGGCAGCCGTCGTACGGGGGGTTCGCCGCGGACGCCGGCGTCGCCGAGAGGAGCAGCACCGCTCCGGCGACCGCGCTCGCCACGGCGGTCGCCGGCTTGAAGGACTTGAGGGCCACGGTGGAACTCGCTTTCAGGGTGGGGACAGTGCACGTGCGCGGCGGCGCCCCGGGCCGGGCCCGCCGCACTAGGAGAGTGCGGCAGGGCGGGATGCGGCGGCATCAGTCAAATGACTGCGGGCCGTCGCGGCCCCGACTGAGTGACGCTTCGTATCGGGAAGGGGCCCAGAAACCTGGGATGTCGCCGCGGCGGCCGTTGCCGCGAGGATTCGGCACACGCGCCGACAACGGCGTTCACCCGCCGGGACACCCCCGGCCGTTCCCGAAGGAGAGGCCCATACCCATGCGAATCCGTCGACTGGCCGGCGCGGCGGCCACCGCGGCCGTGCTGACCCCGCTGCTGGTGCTGACCGCCGGCGCCCAGGCGAGCGCCGCGACGCAGTCCGCCTACGGGCCGCCGCTGCCTCCGCCGGTCCCCTACGAGGTCTCGCCGATCCGCTACGAGCAGTGCAGGACGATGTGGAACGCCAACTACTGGTCGGGCGGCGCCGCCTTCGCCACCGGCCAGTGGTACGCCTGCATCAGCGCTCCGGCCACGCTCGTCAGGGACGAGGAGCCCGTCCTGGTCCCCGAGGCGGGCGGCCCGCTGGTCTTCGGCGGCTGATCCCCGCGGCGGCCGGACCCGCACCCCGCCGGCCGCTGGTCCGTCCGGGCAGACACTCCGCCCGGGCGGACACAAAGCGCCCGCCGATGAAGCGATCTGTCGACCAGTCAGGCATGATTCGGGCCCTGGCCGGATTGGTACAGACCACGTGTGGATCGCCGCGGCAGCACCTCGACTCCGCGCCCTGGCCGGTCCGGTGGCGGGTCCGCCCCTCCGGCGCGGAGGGCGGCGAGGGGAGCGGTGGATGGCACTGGCGGGAGCGGGGCGCCGGATCGGGCGGCGGATCGGACGGCGCGGGCCGGTACTGGCCGCCGTGGCCGTGAGCGTGCTGGTGGCGACGGCGGTGCTGGCCGCGGTGGCCGGGCTGGCCAGGTCGGCCGCCACCGCCGGGGTTCGCGAGCGGCTCGCCGTCGACGCCGGACGGTCGATCGCGGTGACCGGGCGCTGGTCGGCGCAAGGGCTGCCCGCCGCGGACCGGGCGGTGCGCGCGGCGCTGGACCGGACGATGGCCGGCACCCCGTTCCGCACCGAGACCGCGATGCGCGGCGCCGCCGCGATCAACCTGCCGCTGCCGCCCGCGGAACGCCAGCGGGCCACCGACACCGTCCTCGCCGCCGTCCCGGTGGCCGTACCCGGCGCCGCCCGCTACGCCCACCTGCGCAGTGGCACCTGGCCCGACGCCCCGGACACCGCCCCCGCCGCCGACGGCGCGCTGCGCGTCGCCCTCCCCGCGGACGCCGCCGACCGGATCGGCGTCGACAGCGGCGGCACCGTGGTCGTCCGCCACCCCGGCACCGGTGACCCGCTCACCCTCGCCGTGACCGGCGTCTACCGGCCCGACCCGGACACCGCCGCGCTCTGGGCCGGTCTGGAGGGCGCCGACGGCGCGGGCCGCCCCCTGATGCTGGTCGACGGCGCCGGGCTGACCGCGCTGCCCGTGTACGGCGACCGCACCCTCGCCGTCTGGCTGGCGCTGCCCGACACCGCGCGCTCCAGCCTGTCCGAACTCTCCGCACTGCGCGGCCGGGTGGCCGCCTTCGCCCGCTCGGACACCGCCCGCTCGGTCTACCGGGGCGCCGAACCGGCGCTGGCCGGGACCACGGTGCACAGCCCCCTGCCCGCAGCGGTCGACGGCCAGGTGCTGCCGGCGCTGACGGTCCGCTCCGGGATCGCCGTACCGGGCGCCCTGCTGGCCCTGCTCGCGGCGGTGGTGCTGGTCCTGACGGCCCGCCGACTCGCCGACACGGTCGCCGTCGAGCAGGCGCTCCGGCGCTCCCGGGGAGCGGGCGTGGCCCGGCTGATCGCGTCGGCGGCCGGCGAGTGGGCGGTGGCGGCGGTGCCGGCGGGGCTCTGCGGGCTACTGCTGGCCGAGCCGCTGCTCGCCGGGGTGCTGCGCGCCGCCGGTGCGCGCGGCCTGGCCGCGGCCGACAGCGGGACGGTCTGGTGGGCCGCGGGGTTCGCGCTGCTGGTCCACGGCGCGGCACTGCTGCTGCCGCTCGCCCGGCAGGCGCTGGACCCGGGCGCGCTGCGGGCGCTGCGCCGGCGCGGTCCGCGCCGGCTCGGACTGCAGCGGGCCGGCGCCGACCTGGCGCTGCTCGCCGTGGCGGTCCTCGGCTTCGTCCAACTCCGCCGCTACCGCGGTGTGGTGGCCGGCGGTGCGGATGCCGGGTTCGACTCCTGGGCCGACCCGACGCTGGTGCTCGCCCCGGTGGCGATGGCGGTGGCCGGCGCGGTCCTGCTGCTGCGGGTGCTGCCGCCGGCCGGGCGGCTGCTGGAACGGGCGGCCCGCCGGGCCCGCGGCCTGGTCCTGCCGCTGGGGGCCTGGCGGCTCAGCCGCGACACCGGCCGCCAGGCGGTGCCGGTGCTGGTGACGCTGCTGGCGGTGGCCTGCGCCGGACTGGCCGCCGGGGTGCTGGGCGCCCTGCCGGCCAGCGACCGCGACCGGGCGGCCCACACGGTCGGTGCCGATCTGCGGCTGTCCGGGGTGTCTGGCCCGCCCGCGCGCCAGCACGGCCCGCTGGCCGCCCTGCCGGGCGTGACGGGCCTGACCCCGGTCGCCGAGCAGTCCGCCTTCGTGGGCTCCTCCGTGGTGCAGACGGTCGCCGTCGACACCGCGGCCGCCTCCGCCGCGGGCCTGCCGTTCCTGCGCCCCGACCTCGCCGACCGTCCGGCCCCCGACCTGCTGGCCCCGCTGACCGCCGTACCCGCGCAGGGGATCACGGTGCCGGGTGAGCCGACCGCGCTGGAGCTGACCGTGACGGCGAGCGCCGACCGTCCGCTCCCGGCACCGGGACCCGACCTGCTGCTGTGGATCCAGGACGCCGGAGGCCTCACCGAGCAGCTGTCCGTCCCGTTGACGGCCGACGGGCAGCCGCACACCGTCACCGTCCCGCTGGCCGACGGCGAACGGCGCGCCCACCCGCTGACCCTCGGCCGGCTCGGCATCGACTTCACCGACCGGCAGCGCGTACGCACCACCCTCGACCTGCGCCTGACGGGGATCACCGCCGTCACCGGCGGGCAGCGCACCGACCTGGCCCTCCCACCGGGACGGGGCTGGGCCCGCGCCGACACCGCCCCCGTCGACCCGGCGGCGCTCGGCTGCCCCGGCACCGAGGCCTCGCCCGAGGACGCCGGGCCCGAGTTCGTCCCGGGCCACGACGCCGACGCCTGCGGCTGGGAGGGCGGCGGCGCCGAACTCCTGCACGCGGTGCTGCGCTCCCAGAACGTGGGGGACGCGGCCGCCCGGACGAGCGCGGTCCTGACGGTGCGGCCCGGACCCGGCACCGGCGCCCCCGTGCCCCCGGTGCTGCCCGCGCTGGCCGACCGCGCGCTGCTCGAAGCCGTCCGCGCCCAGGTCGGCGACACCGTCGAACTGGACTGGGAACGCGACGGCAGGAGCGCCCAGAAGGTCCTGGTCACCGGGGTGGTCGACGGGCTGCCCGGCTACGACCGGACCCACGGCCACCTGCTGCTGGACCTGCGCTCCATCGCCGCCAACCGGGCGCTCACCGGTGCGCCGCCGCCCACCGCCACCCGCTGGTGGCTGGCCAGCGACGACCCGGCGGCCACCCGGGCCGCCGTCGAAGGCAACGGCGGGTTCGGCCGCCCGCAGAGCGTCCCGGAGGTGGCCGCCGGCCTGGCGGACGACCCGTTCCGCAGCGGGCTGCGCTGCGCCTGGCTGCTGGTCCTGGTCACCGCGCCGCTGTTCGCGGTGACCGCCCTGACCCTGCACACGGTGAGCGCCGTCCGGTCCCGTCAACGGGAGTTCGCGGTACTGCGCGCGCTGGGCGTGCGGCGCGGCGAGCTGACCGCGCTGCTGCGCGCCGAACAGGTGGCGGTGACCGTGCCGCCGGTGCTGCTCGGCGGGCTGCTGGGCCTGCTGCTCGCGGCGCTGCTGCTGGCGTCCACCGTGCTGGACGACACCGCGGCGCCGGTCTTCCCGGCCCTGGCCACCGCCCCGGGCCGGCCCGGAGCCGCGCTCACCGCACTGGCGGCCGGTCTGCTGCTCGCCCTCGCGGTGGTGGTCCTCACCCGGCTGCTGGCCCGGGTCGACCTGGTCCGGGCCCTGCGCGCGGGGGAGGACGGATGAGGCCGGCCGCGGCGGGACGTTTCGAGGGGAGCCCCACATGCTGACACTGCGCCTGATCCGGCGCGAGGCGCGGATCGCCTGGCCGGTCCTGGCCGTGCTCGCGCTGCTCGCCGTCCTGCTCACGGCGGTCCCGCTGAGCTGGCCGCCGAGGTTCGACCGGCTGGCGGCCGACACGCTCGCGGACCGGGTGGACCGCGCCCAGACGGCCGGGCCGGCGCTGTCCGCCGGCGCCGCCACCCTTCCGATGCCGTGGCTGTCGCCCCCGCCGCCCGGCACGCTCGACGGGAACCTGGACCGGATCGGCAACGGGGTGCGCGCCGCCGCCGGCCCGCGGCTCGCCGCCGAACTCGGCACACCGTGGGCCCGGGTGACCACCGGCCTGGCGACCGTCCGCGGGCCCGGGGTGGCCACCTTCTACGGCGGCGACCCGCCTAGGGTCAACCTGGTCTACGCCCAGCACGACGGCCCGGACGGGCCGGTCGAGTACCTCCAGGGCCGCGCGCCGCGCCAGCCCGCCGCCGACCTGGACCTGAGCGTCCGGCCCGAGAAGCCGGCGCCGGTCGAGGTCGCGGCCTCCGAGGCGACCCGCGAGAAGTTCAACCTGACCCTGGGGCAGCAGATCGACCTGGGCGGATACGGGTGGACCGCCGAAGCGGTCCTGGTCGGGGTCTTCCGCACCGACCAGGGCGCGCAACGGCTCTGGCAGCGCTCCCCGTTCCTGGTGAAGCCCTGGCCCGTGCTGGCCGTGGCCGGCAACGGCACCAAGTGGGAGCTGGACGGCCAGCTGCTGACCAGCGCCGGCGGGATCGAGCTGCTCGCGCGGAACCCGGGCGGGTTCGACGTCGCCTGGGAGCTGCCGGTGGCCGTCGACCGCTCCGGGCCGGGCGCCACCCCGGCAGGGATCGCCGAGGCGCGCGACGCCCTGGCCGGATGGCGCGCCACCCCCCAGGACCGGCTGTGCGAAGCCCTCCGGGACGACCCCTGCCTGGTGGCGGGCCAGGACGTGCGCGCGCTCACCGTCTCCGACCGGCTCACCCCGGAGCTGGACGCCTTCGCCGCCCAGCGGCTGCGCACCGAGCAGCTCCAGGGCTTCGCGCTGGCCGGCCTGCTCGCCGTCGTGGTGGCCACCGCCTTCGCCGCCGCCCGGCTCGGGGCGCGCCGCCGGGCCGGGGCCTTCGCGCTCCAGCGCTCCCGGGGAGCCGGGACGGCCGGGCTCGCGGGCCGCCTGCTGGCCGAGTCCGCGGTGGCGGTCGGCGCCGGGGTCGCGGCGGGCTGGGCGATCGGCCGCGCGCTCGCGCCGCCGGGCGCCGCCCTCGGCTCGCCGGTGCCGGTGATCGTCGCCGCCCTGCTGGTCTGGTGCGCGCCGGCCGCGGTGCTGCTCACCTCGGCCGGGCGGAGCCGGCCGCTGCCGCGCTCGCGCCGGCTCGTCCTGGAGGCCCTGGTCCTGCTGCTCGCCGTCGGCGGACTGGCCGCGCTGCGCACCCGCGGCGCCTACGCGAGCTCCGGCATCGACCCCCAACTCGCCCTCGCACCGGTGCTCCTGGCACTGGTCGTGGTGGGGGTGCTGCTCCGCCTGCTGCCCCCGCTGCTGCGCCGGGCGACCCGCGAGGCGCGCCGCTCGCGCGGCCTGGTCCCGCTGATGGCGCTCGCCCGGGCCGGGCAGCAGAGCGGCGCGGCCGCGCTCGCCCTGCTGGTCCTGGTCCTGGCGATGGGCTACGGGGTCTACGGCGGCACGGTCCCGCGCACCGTCGAGGACGCCCAGCAGCGGCTCGCCGACTGGCGTACCGGCGGGGCGCCCGTCGCCCTGGTCGGGTCGAAGGAGCGGCTGGCCGGCGACCTGTCGAAGGTCCCCACCGTGGGCCACCAGATCGCCGTCACCGGCGCGATCGGCGAGGTCGTCGCGCAGTCCGACGGCACCGCCTTCGAGCACACCCCGCTCGTCGGCCTGGACGCCGCCGCCCTGGCCGCCGCCCGGCCGTCCTCCCCGGTGGCCCGCGCCCTGGCGGCCGCCCCCGGGGCCGACGCACCGGTGGGCGGCAGCGACGAGGCCCCCGTGCTCACCGCGCTGGCCACCCCCGCCCTGACCGCCCGGTTCCCCGACGGCGACTTCGAACTCTCCACGCTGGGCCTGCCCCGGACCCGGGTCCGGGTGGTCGGCGCCCTGCCCGAGGAGGCACTGCGCGACCCGGTGCTCGGCCCGGTGCTCGGCGACGCGCGCCGGAGCGGGCCGCTGCTGGTGTTCACCGGCCCGTCGGCGCAGCGCCTGCCCGCCCAGAAGAGCCCGTCCGCCGTCCTGTTCTACCCGGCCGCCGGCGGACCGGCCGTGGACCCGGCCGCGGTGCGGGCCGCCGCCGTCGCGCAGCTCGCCCCCAGCGCCGCGGCCGGGCCGCAGGCCGAACTCCGCGACCGGGCCGGGGAACTGGAGGAGCTGCGCTCGGACGGGCTGGCCCGCTCGGTCGGGCTGGCCTTCCGGGCCACCACGCTGCTCGGCCTGCTGCTCGGGCTCGGGGCCTTCGCCCTGGACCTGCTGCTGAGCGCCGCCGAACGCGCCCGGACCACGTCCTACCTGCGCACCCTGGGGACCGGCGGACGCGCGGTGTTCGCCCTCCAGGCGCTCCAACTGCTGCCGCTGCTGGCACTGGCGGCGCTCGGCGGCGGTGCCTTCGGCCTGCTGCTGGCTCCGGTGCTCGGCTCCGGCCTGCGGCTGGGGGCCGTCACCGGCGGGCCGTTCGAGCCCGCCACACACATCGACTGGACGGTCACCGCGGGGCTCGGCCTCGCGCTGGCCGTACTGATGACGGCGGCCGCCGTCCTGGAGGCGGCGGTCAGCCGGCGCCGCGGACTGGGCGCCGTGCTACGACTGGGGGAGGCGTTGTGACCGTCCGAGAGCCTGTGGAGCCCGAGGAGCGCACCACCGCGGCCGAGCGGCCGATGGTGCTGTGCGAGAGCCTGGTGCGGATCTTCCGCACCGGTACCCGGGGCCGCGACGGGGTCGAGGTGCAGGCCCTGCAAGGACTCGACCTGACCGTGCGGGAGGGTGAACTGCTGGCCCTGGTCGGTGCCTCGGGCTCCGGCAAGTCCACCCTGCTCGGCATCCTGGCCGGGCTGGACAGCCCCAGCGCCGGCACCGCCGTGGTGGCCGGCACCGACCTGGGCACGCTCAAGGGACGGGCGCGGACCGCCTACCGGCGCCGCACCGTCGGCACGATCCAGCAGCAGACCGCCGCCAACCTGCTGCCCTACCTGACGGCCCGGGAGAACGTGCAGCTGCCGATGGGCTACGCGGGCGTGCCGCGCCGCCGACGGGCCGACCGGGCCGGGGAACTGCTCGACCTGATGGGCATCGCGCAGGCCGCCGACCGCACCCCCGCCGCGCTCTCCGGCGGCGAGCAGCAGCGGGTGGCGATCGCCGTCGCGCTGGCCAACGAACCACGGCTGCTGCTCGCCGACGAGCCCACCGGCGAGCTGGACACCGCCACCTCGGCGGAGATCTTCGACGCGCTGCGCACCGCCAACGACGAGCTGGGCACCACCGTGCTGATCGTCACCCACGACGCGCTGGTGGCCGACCAGGTCCGCCGCACGGTGCGGATCCGCGACGGGCGCACCTCCACCGAGGTGCTGCGCCGCCCGGCCGCCGCCGGGATCGACGGGGAGCAGGAGTACACCGTCCTGGACCGGGTCGGCCGGCTCCAACTGCCGCGCGAGTTCACCGAGTCGCTGGGACTGGCGCACCGGGTGCGGCTGGTCCTGGAGGCCGACCACATCGAGGTGTGGCCGGACCGGGACCAGCCGCGGCGGTGAGCGGGATCAGGCCCGGGCGGCCGGGTCCTGCGCGGCGGTCAGGTCGCGGTGGGCGGCGACCAGCCGGTCGATGTCCTCGGGCGTCACGCTGTCGACGAACGCCGGGATGCGGCCGACCGGCAGGCTCGCGCCCATCGCGGCGGTGAGCGGGTCGTCGGTGGCGATGCCGACCGAGTCCGCCATCGCCCGCATCGCCGCGCCGATGATCTGCGCGCCGACCGGGTCGGCCGTCCAGTCGCCGACGGTGGACTGCGCGGTGAGCACCGGGCGGTGGCCGTCGGGGGCGCAGTCGACCGTGGTGCGCAGCCGCAGGTCGCGGGAGGACGCGCCGATCCGCAGCTCGAACTCGCCGCCCTCGACCCGCCAGCGGTGGTCGCGCACCGACCAGTGGGCGAAGGAGCGCTCGTCGAGCGCGATGGTCACCCGGGTGCTCTCGCCGGCCTCCAGGTGGACCTTGGCGAAGCCCTTCAGCTCGTGCTCGGGGCGGCGCACCCGCGGCGCGCGCTCGTGCACGTACAGCTGGGCGACCTCGGCGCCGGCCCGGGTGCCGGTGTTGGTGACCGTGAACGAGACGTCGTAGCGGTTGTCCCCGGTCGCCGTCACCTCCAGGCCGTCGTAGCCGAAGGTGGTGTAGCTCAGGCCGTGGCCGAACGGGTGGGCGACCGGCAGGCCGAGCGTGTCGTAGTACCGGTAGCCGACGAACAGGCCCTCGCCGTAGTGGACCTGGCCGTCCGCGCCGGGGAAGTGGAGGTGGCTGGGGTTGTCCTCCAGGCGCAGCGGGACGGTCTCGGCGAGCCGGCCCGAGGGGTTGTCGAGCCCGAACAGCAGCCGTGCCAGCGCCGTGCCGCCGGCCTGGCCGAGCAGCCAGCCCTCCAGGACCGCCCCGACCCGGTCCTGCCACGGGGTGAGCCGCACCGGCGCGCCGTTGGAGAGCACCACGGTGACGTCGGCGCCGGCGGCCCCGGCGGCGGCGGTGACGGCGTCGAGCAGGGCGAGTTGGTCGGCGGGCAGGTCGATGTCGGTGCGGTCGTAGCCCTCGGACTCGTACGACTCGGGCAGGCCGAGGAAGAGCACGGCGTGCCGGGCACCGCGCACGGCTTCGACGGCCTCGGCGACGAGGGCCGGGTCGGCCGCGCCGTCCAGGGTGAAGCCGGGGGCGAAGCGGATCCTCCGCGGGTCGGTGACGGTCGCGCGGATCGCGTCCAGGGCGGTGTCCAGGCGGGTGGGCACGACGTGCGAGCTGCCGCCGCCCTGGAAGCGCGGGGTGCGGGCGAACTCGCCGATGACGGCGAGGGTTCCGGTGCCGTCGGGGGCGAGCGGCAGCAGGCCGCCGTCGTTCTTGAGCAGGACGGCGCTCTGCACGGCGGCGGCGAGGGCCAGCGCGTGGTGCTCGTCCTCGTCGTAGCTCCCGCCGGGCACCCGGGCGGCGGCGGTGCGCGCCAGCAGGTCCAGGACCCGGCGGGCGGCGGTGTCCAGCGCGGCCGGGTCGAGCCTGCCGTCCTCGACGGCCGCGACGACCTGCGCCTCCCGGCGGGAGGGCGGCATCTCCAGGTCGAGGCCGGCGGCGAGCGAGGCGACCCGGTCGGCGACCGCGCCCCAGTCGCTGACGACCAGGCCGTCGAAGCCCCACTCGCCGCGCAGCAGTTCGGTCAGCAGCCAGTGGTTGCTCGCAGCCGGGACGCCGTTGACGGTGTTGTAGGCGGCCATCACGGTGGTGGGGCGGGCGGTGGTGACGATGTGCTCGAAGGCGGGCAGGTAGATCTCGCGCAGGGTGCGTTCGTCGACGTTCGCGTTCACCCGGAACCGGTCGGTCTCCTGGTTGTTGACGGCGAAGTGCTTGAGCGAGGTGCCGACGCCCCGGGACTGCACGCCGTTCACCAGGGCGGCGCCGATCCGGGCGGTGAGCAGCGGGTCCTCGGAGAGGTACTCGAAGTTGCGCCCGCCGAGCGGGGAGCGCTTGATGTTGACGCCGGGGCCGAGGACGACCGAGACGTTCTCGGCGACGGCCTCCAGGGCGATGGCCCGCCCGATGCGCTCGGCGAGCGCCGGGTCCCACGAGGAGCCGAGGGCGCAGGCGGGCGGGTAGCAGGTGGACGGCTCGCTGCTGCCGATGCCGAGGGCGTCACCGTCCTCGGGCTGCTTGCGCAGGCCGTGCGGGCCGTCGGTGAGCATGATGCTCTCGATGCCGGCCTCGGGCAGCGCACGGGTGTGCCAGAAGTCGCCGCCGGAGGTCAGGGCGGCCTGCTGATGGATCGTCAAGGTGCTTCGAGCGTCGGCGTTGTGGGTGCGGTCGTTCATGTCGTCCTCCTGCGGGTCGGGGGTTTCGGAGCGGCGGTGCGGGTCAGGCCCCGGCGACGGGCAGGACCCGGCTGCGGCCGGCGGCGCCCAGCCAGGAGGCGGACGGCTTGGGGGTGCGGGCGAAGGTCTCGCGGTCCACCGCGATCAGGCCGAAGGTGGGGGCGTAGCTGCCCCACTCGTAGTTGTCCAGGGCGCTCCAGTGGAAGTAGCCGCGCACGTCGACGCCGTCGGCCATGGTGGCGGCCATGCCCTCCAGGGCGCCCGCGGTGTAGGCGATGCGGCGGCTGTCGTCGGCGGTGGCGATGCCGTTCTCGGTGACGATCAGGGGTACGCCGGGCGCGGTGGCGGCGGCGTGCCGCAGCGCGTCGCCGAGCGCGCCGGGGTAGAACTCCCAGCCCTTGATGGTCCGTTCCGCCTCCTGCGGGACCGGCAGCGGTCCGTCCGCCCCGATCAGGGTGCGGGTGTAGGCCTGCACGCCGAGCCAGTCGTCGCCGCGGGCGGCCTCCAGGAAGACGTCCTCGCGCGGGCGCAGGTACGCGGCGCGGGCCTCCTCGGCGCCCTCGACGCCGGGCAGCGCGTGGCTCACCTGGCTGGCCACCGACCATCCGGTGCGCACGTGCGGCGCACGGGACTTGACCGCTTCGACGGCCAGCCGGTGGGCCCGGACCAGCGCCTCGGTGGCCCTCCCGTCCGGCATCGGCAGGCCGGCCGCCGGGAGCGACATCGTGGCGGGGTCGACGCGGCCGAGCATCAGGTCGAGCAGTGGCGCCATGATGGCGAGCATGTTGGGCTCGTTGATGGTGCAGACGTGGTCCACGCCGTCGGCGTAGACGGGGGCGGCGGCCTCGATGTAGCGGGCGAACCGCTCGCCCGCGTCCGGGGCGTTCCAGCTGCCGTGCTCGGCGAACCAGCGCGGCGCGGTGAAGTGGTGCAGGGTCACCATCGGCCGCAGGCCGCGCTCGTGGGCGCCCTCCACCATCCGGCGGTAGTGGGCGATGGCGGCGCGGGAGAACTCGCCCGGCTCGGGCTCGATCCGGGCCCACTCGATGCTGAACCGGTAGTCGGTGAAGCCGAGTCCGGCGAGCAGGTCCATGTCCTCGCGCCAGCGGTGGTAGCTGTCGCAGGCGTCGCCGCTGGGCTCCTCGATGTGGCCCCCGGGGCCGGCGGCGCGCTCCAGCGGCCACCAGTCGCTGGTGGTGTTCCCGCCCTCGGTCTGGTGGGCGGAGGTGGAGGCGCCCCAGAGGAAGCCCTCGGGCAGGGTGCTGGTCGGGCCGGTCATCGGCGGGTCTCCTTCGTCCGGGGTGCGTTCCGCTGCCCGTGAGGCCCGTCCGCGGCCGCTTCGCGCAGGGAGTGCCTCGACCCTAGGCTTGAAAACATGACAACGCAATGCTTTCGAGAGTGAAAACCTGGCAGCAATATGTTTTCGTGCCGCACCCGGTAGGATCCGCCCCATGAGCAAGCCTCGGGGGCCGTACGCCAAGACCTCGGCGAAGCGGCAGCAGATCATCGACGCCGCCCTCGCCGCCTACGCGGAGGCGGGCAGCCGCAACGTCTCGCTGCGCGACATCGCCCAGCGGGCCGGGATGACCTACGCCGGGGTGATGCACCACTTCGGTAGCAAGGAGGCCCTGCTCACGGCCGTGCTGGAGGCCAGGGACGTGGCGGCGGAGGAGCGGTTCGGCCCCGGATCCGGGGGCGCCGAGCCGTCGTTCTCGGCGGTCCTGCGGCACAACGCGTCCACTCCGGGGCTGGTCAAGCTCTTCGTCGACCTCGCGGCCGCGGCGGCCGAGCCCGACCACCCCGCGCACGACTTCTTCGAACAGCGCTACGAGCGGCTCCGCGCCCGGCTCGCGGAACGCATCGAGCACGGCGTCGCCGACCCCGCCGAGGTGGACGCGGCCTGGCTCGCCCGGATCTTCATCGCCGCCGCCGACGGCCTCCAGCTCCAGTGGCTGCTCGACCCGGACATCGACATGGCCGCGGACATCGAGCGCCTCGGCGCCACCCTGGTCGGCCCGCACTGGACCGCCGGCCCCGCCCGGGAACGCCCGGCGCCGGACGCTCCCGAGGGGGAGCGCCCGGCGCCGTCCTGAGCGAGCGGGTCAGCCCCCGGCGCGGCGGGCCCGCTTGAGGGCGTGGTGCACGGCCCAGGCGTCGGCGACCGGCCCGAGGTGAGCCAGCTTGTCGGGGTTGATGACGGAGCGGACGGTCTGGATCCGGCCGTCCGCGACGTCCAGGACCAGCGTGTTCAGCACCCGTCCGGCCCGGTCGCGGAAGACGGCACCGGGCTGGCCGTTGACCTCGTGCGGCTCGAAGGTCACGTCGATCCGGGCCATCAGCGGGACGACCGCAGCCAGCAACCGGGCCACGTTCGCGGCGCCGGCGACCGCCCTGGCCAGCTGCGGGGTCTTGCCGCCGCCGTCGCCGACCATGGTGACGTCGGCGGCCAGCAGTTCCTGGAGGCCGGCGATGTCGCCCTCGCTCAGCGCCTCGAAGAAGCGCGCGGCCAGCTCGTCCCGCTCCTTGCGCTCGGCCTCGAAGCGCGGCCGGCCCTCCCGCATGTGCCGGCGCGCCCGCACCACCAGCTGGCGGCAGGCCGCCTCGGAGCGGCCCACCGCGGCGGCGACCTCGTCGAAGCCGAAGCCGAACACCTCCCGCAGCACGAACGCCGCCCGCTCCAGCGGACTCAGCCGCTCCAGCAGCAGGAGCGCCGCCACCGACACCGAGTCGGCCAGCTCGGCGGCCCGGGCCGGGTCCGCGTAGGGGTCGTCGAGCAGCGGCTCCGGCAGCCACGGCCCCACGTACTCCTCCCGGCGGACCCGGGCCAGGCGCAGCACGTCGATCGCGATCCTGGTCACCGTGGTGGACAGGAACGCCTTGACCGACGTCGGCCGGGTCGACGAGGCGTCGTAGCGCAGCCAGGTCTCCTGGACGGCGTCCTCGGCCTCGCCCACGCTGCCCAGGATCCGGTAGGCGATCGAGAACAGCAGCGGCCGCAGCTCCTCGAACTCCTCGACCTTGCTCACGCGGCTTCCCTCTCCTTCGAACGGACGGCTACTGGGTGATCATCGCGGCCGGGGCCGGTCAGTGGAACCGGCCGGCCACATAGCCGCCCGCGGGCTGGCGGGTGATGATGTTCGCCCGGTTGGCCAGGTTCATGAACGAGATCAGCGTGACCAGGGCGGCCAGCTGCTCGGCGTCGTAGTGCTCGGCGGCCTTCGCCCAGACCTCGTCGCAGACCCCGCCGGCGCCGTCCGCGACCCGGGTGCCCTCCTCGGCGAGCGCCAGCGCCGCGCGCTCGGCCTCGGTGTAGACGGTGGCCTCCCGCCAGGCCGCGACCAGGTTCAGCCGCAGTGCGCTCTCGCCCGCCGCGGCGGCCTCCTTGGTGTGCATGTCGATGCAGACGGCGCAGCCGTTGATCTGGCTGACCCGCAGCGACACCAGCTCCTGGGTGCCGACGGGCAGCGGCATCTCCTTGAGCTCCCGGCCGAGCGTCATCAGGCTCTTGACGAGCCGGTTGCCGGTCGTGGTGGCGAAGAAGTCGAGTCGCGCGTCCATGGTGTGCCCTTCGTCGTGGTGGTCGGTGCTCCACCCCCTGAGACGGACCGGCCCGCCGTCCTGTGACATGCGCCGGGTCCGGGGAGAGAACTTCGTGAGCTGACTGATCGTCAACTCGTCGTTCCGCTTTGCAAAAACTTTGCCGAACTCCGTTGACATGCCGGGACGGTGGGTGTTGAGTCGTCGCCGCCCGCCTCGGGTGCACCCTGCGGACTCCCTGTGCCGTCCACCGTTTCCCACGACCGTGCGGCCCCACCGCACAAGGGGTGATCTCGTCCATGCGTCACAGATTCCCGACCCGCTTGACCTTCGGCGCCGCGACCGCGGCCGTTCTCGGCCTGGTCGTCCCGCTCGCGCCCGCCGCCTCGGCGGCCGGCTCCGACGGGAAGTCCGACTCCTCCCGGCACGGCACCGTCTCGTACAAGCGGGTCGGCTACTTCATCCAGTGGGGCGTCTACGGCCGCAACTTCCACGTCAAGGACCTGGAGACCAGCGGCACCGCAGGCAAGCTGACCCACATCAACTACGCCTTCGGCAACGTCGGCCCGGCCGGCACCTGCCAGATGGGCGGCCCCGGCTCCGACCCGTACGCCGACTACACCCGCCAGGTCGACGCGGCCGGGTCGGTGGACGGCGTCGGCGACACCGCCGGGCAGGCGCTGGCCGGCAACTTCAACCAGCTGCGCAAGCTCAAGGCCGAACACCCCGGCCTCAAGGTGATGATCTCGCTGGGTGGTTGGAGCGGTTCGAAGTACTTCTCGGACGCCGTGCGCACCGACGCCGGGCGCAAGGCGCTGGTCTCCTCCTGCATCGACCTCTACCTCAAGGGCAACCTGCCCCTGAACGAGGGACGGGGCGGCGCGGGTGCGGCGGCCGGGATCTTCGACGGCATCGACATCGACTGGGAGTGGCCGGGCTCGGACGGCGCCGAGGGCAATGTGATCCGCCCCGAGGACAAGCAGAACTTCACCAAGCTCGTCCGCGAGTTCCGCACCCAGGTCGACGCGTACGGCCGCACGCTCAAGGGGCGCAAGCACTTCGAGCTCAGCGCGTACGTGCCCACCGCCCCCGCGAAGATCGACGCGGGCTTCGAGGTCTCCAAGATCATGCGGGACTTCGACTTCGTGAACCTCCAGGGCTACGACTTCCACGTCTCCGGCGAGTCGACCACCGCGCAGCAGTCCGCGCTGTACGCGAAGAAGGACTTCAGCGTCGACCAGACCGTCAACGCCTGGCTGCGGCGCGGCGCCCCGGCGCGCAAGCTGGTCACCGGCATGCCGTTCTACGGCCAGGGCTGGACGGGCGTCACGGGCGGAGGCGACGGTCTCGGGCAGCCCGCCGCCGGCCCCGCCCCGGCGACCTGGGTGGCCGGCTCCGAGGACTACAAGGCGCTGAAGAAGCTCGCCGCGTCCGGCGCGTACAAGCTCTACCGGGGGCCGGGCAACGGCAGCGCCTGGCTGTTCGACGGCAACACCCTGTGGACGTACGACGACCCGACGGTGGTGCGGACCAAGGCGGAGTACGTGCGCCGCGAGGGCCTCGGCGGGGCGATGATCTGGTCGCTCGACGGTGACACCCCGGACGGCGAGCTGATCACGGCGCTCGACCGCGGCCTGAACCGCCGCTGACGCTCACCCCCTGGAGCACACGGGACGCGGGCCCGCCCGGCTGGACGGGCCCGCGTCGCTGTTGTGCGTTCCGGCCTGCTCGCCTTCCGGCGGACTACTTGTTGATGCAGGTGTTGCCGAAGGCCGGGTTGAGGAGCCCGATGATGTTGATCGAGTTGCCGCAGACGTTGATCGGCACGTGGACCGGGATCTGGATCTGGTTGCCGGACAGGACACCGGGCGAGTTGGCGGCCACGCCCGAGGCGACGGAGTCGGCGACGGCGGTCCCGCCGCCGGCCAGCAGGGCGGCGGCCGCGAGGACACCGGCGGCGAGGGCGGTGCGAGTGCGCATGTCTCTCCTTAAGAGATGAGTTGGCAGATCAGAGCACCAATCACACCGGTGAGAAGCTGCGATCCCCCCGCATTGGCCAAATCGAGGGCGTGTCCAAACCACCCGGCTCAAAACGCTATGTAGACCGGTCTGCATATTCGGGCCTCGGGCTCGCCTGTTGCGTGGAGTGGGAAGTCGGCCGGCTCGACTTTCCACTCCATGGACCTGCTGGCATGTAGACCGGTCTGCATATTTGCCGCCAGCCCCGCCGCTAGCCCCGCCGCTCCGCCAGCCCCGCCGCCCTGCCCGGTGCGTGGAGTGGGAAGTCGGCCGGCTCGACTTTCCACTCCTTGGGCCTGCTGGCATGTAGACCGGTCTGCATATTTGCTGCCAGCACGCCGCCCGCCGCCCGGTGCGTGGAGTGGGAAGTCGGACGGGCCGACTTCCTACTCCGGCGGTGCCCGCCGGCCCGCCGGTATGTAGACCGGTCTGCATATTTGGGGGCGTGTGGAGTGGGAAGTCGGGTGGGCCGACTTTTGGCTCCGGTTAGGTGGGGAGGTCCTGTTCGGCCCAGATGGTTTTGCCGTGGCGGGTGTAGCGGCTGCCCCAGCGGGTGGTGAGTTGGGCTACCAGGTAGAGGCCGCGGCCGCCCTCGTCGGTGAGGCGGGCGCGGCGCATACGGGGTTGGGTGGCGCTGGGGTCGGAGACCTCGCAGGTGAGGCGTTCGGCGCGGATGAGGCGGACGCCGACCGGGCCGCCGGCGTAGCGGATCGCGTTGGTGACCAGCTCGCTCAGCACCAGCTCGGTGGTGAACGCCAACTCCTCCAGCCCCCAGGCCGCCAGCTGCTCGGTGGCCGCCTCCCGGACCCGTGCGACCGCCGCCGGGTCGGCGTCCAGCGTCCAGCCCGCGGTGGCCTCGGGCGGCACCTCCCGGGTGCGGGCCAGCAGCAGGGTGACGTCGTCGGTGAGCCGGTGCGCCGGGAGGTCGGCGACGAGGTCCCGCCCGAGTTCCCGCAGTGCCGCGCCGACCGGCGGGACGGCTCCCTCCGGCGGGGCCGCTGCGGCGGAGAGCCGGTGGGACAGTTCGTCCATGCCCTCCTCCAGGTCGTCCGCGTACCCGAGGAGCAGCCCGTCGGTGTACAGCGCGAGCAGGCTGCCGGGTTCCAGGTCGACCTCGGTCACCTCGAACGGCAGCCCGCTCACGCCGAGCGGCGGCCCCGGCCGCAGGGGCACGTACGTCACCCGGCCGTCCGGGGCCGCGACGGCGGGCGGCGGGTGGCCGGCCGAGGCCATCGCGCAGCGCCGGGACACCGGGTCGTACACCGCGTAGACGCAGGTGGCGCCGAACGGCACGGTCTGCTGGTCGTCCGGGGTGTCGTGGCCTGCGTCGCTCCACACGCCGTGGCTCACCGGCGGCCGGGTGGCCGCGCCCGCCCCGGGCTCCGCGCCGAGGCCCGCGTCCCCGTCCTCCTCCTCCGGCCGTTCGGCCTCCACCATCAGCTGGGCGACCAGGTCGTCGAGGTGGACCAGCAGTTCGTCCGGCTCCAGGTCGAGGTCGGCCAGCGTCCGGACGGCGGTGCGCAGCCGCCCCATGGTCGCGCTCGCGGCGAGTCCGTGCCCGACCACGTCCCCCGCGACCAGCGCGACCCGGGCGGAGGAGAGCGGGATGACGTCGAACCAGTCGCCGCCGATCCCGCTCGCCGTGTCGGTGGGCAGGTAGACGCTGGCGGTGGAGACCGCGGTGGTCTCGGCCTGCGAGGGCGGCAGCAGGCTGCGCTGGAGCCCGACGGCGGCGCGGTGCTCGCGCGCGTAGCGGCGGGCGTTGTCCAGGGCGAGGGCGGCGCGGTCGGCGATCTCGCGCAGCAGTTCCAGATCGGCCGGCAGGTACGGCGGCCGGTGCGGGGCGCGGTGAACGGTGACCCGGCCGAGCAGGCTGCCGCCGGCCCGCAGCGGGACCGTCATCGACGGCGGGAAGTCGGTGTGCGCGGTCTGCTCGCCGGGGTCGGCGTGCACGCTCACGCCGGTGGGCGGGGGCTCCGGCATCGCCCGGTCGCCCGCTCCGCCCGCTCCCGCCCCGCCCGCTCCCGCTGCGATGGCGGCGGCGACGGCGGTGCGCCGCAGCGGCACCCGGCCGTCCCGCCCCGCGACCGGCTCCCCGCCGGTGAAGACGGCCTCGGCGACGTCGACCACCGCGAGGTCGGCGAGCCCCGGCACCGACCCGCCGTCCGCCTCGGCGGCCCCGCCCCCGGACGACGGCGGGGCGAGCACGGCCGCCAGTTCCTCCGCCGTCCCGGTGACCGACAGCGAGCCGCCGACGGCCGCCGTGGCCCGGTGCAGCAGGGCGAGCCGCTCGCCGGACCGGTGCAGCTCGGTGACGTCGGTGAACAGCGCGGTCACCCCGATCACCTGCCCGTCCGGGGCCTGCAGCCGGAACGCCGAGATCGCCATCACCGCGCCGCCCGCCGGGTCCTCGATGGTGCGGACGATCTCCTCCGCGCCGATCAGCGGCCGCCCGGTGCGCAGCACGTCGCGCAGCCCGCGTTCGACGGCGGCGGCGTCCTGCGCCTGGAGGAAGTCGCCGAGCCGCCGTCCGCGCAGGTCCGGCGGCAGGCCGCTGTAGGGGAGCAGATGGGTGTTGGTGCGCACCAGGCGCAGCCGCTCGTCGAAGACGGCCAGGCCGACCCGGTCCTGGAGGAACAGTTCGCGGGTGAAGGCCTGGTCCTGGCGCGAGCGGGCGATCTGCGGGGTGGGGGCGGCGAGCACGAAGTACCGGGCCGAACCGCCGGCCTCCGGTCCCGCGGGGCCGCCGTCGGGCGCGTTCAGCGGCAGCACCTGGTACGACAGCGGGAGCCGTTCGCCCCGGCCGGTGCGCAGCACCGCCTCGCCGGACCAGCCCTCGGCGCGCTGCCGGGTGCTGAGGGCGGACATGGCCGGCCAGCCGGAGGGGTCGGCGAGCAGGTCGTGCACGGGGCGGCCGTGGACCTGTGCGGCGCCGAGGTCGAGCAGCCGTTCCGCCTCCGGGGTCCAGCGGACGATGCGGCCGTCCGCGTCGAGCAGGGCTCCGACGGCGTTGACGACGAAGGGGGATCGGCCGCGGTACAGGGCGTCCGCCGTGTCCATCCGGTCCGCTCCTCTCCGTCGGCGGGTTCGCTGCCGCGACCCCTCCATCATCCCCCGGCCCGGCGAGCCCGCCAGTTCCGGACGGCGCGTGGACGGGCGGCACGCGCCCAGGTTGCGAGCCGCGCGCCTGGTGAGGCGGCGCCGTGAAGGGGCTTCTCGGGCGTCGGCTCTTATTGTAATCTCCGTCAATAAGCGGGGCGTGCGGGTTCCCGCGCAGGCCACGCACCCGACGGAGGCAGTCATGGCCCACTCGACGGAACGCATCCCCAGCCCGGTCCCCAGCCCGGTCCCCAGCCCGGTTCACACCCCGGCCGGCGACGACGTCTCCAAGCGGCTCCTCGACTCCGCCGCCGTCCTCTCCTACGACCCGGCCGTCGAGATCGACTGGGACGCCCCGCTCCCGCCCGGCCACTACGGGCTCAACCCCGAGTGGAGCACCCTCTACGGCACCGCGCTCTGGGCGGAGATGACCGAGGAGCAGCGGGTCACCCTCACCCGCCACGAGGTCGGCTCGATCATGACCACCGGCATCTGGTTCGAGATGATCCTCCAGCAGATGGTGCTGCGCGACCAGTACCTCAAGGACCCGGCCGGCGCCGAGTTCCGCTTCGCGCTCACCGAGATCGCCGACGAGTGCCGCCACTCGATCATGTTCGCCCGCGCCTGCGAGAAGATGGGCGTCCCTCGGTACCGGCCGCACCGGGTCGTCGCCCACGCCGGACGCGCCTACAAGTCCCTCGCCCGCGGCGAACTCGCCTACGGGGGCATCCTGGTGGCCGAGGAGGTGCTGGACGTCATGCAGCGCGACTGGATGCGCGGCGAGAACGTCCTCGACATCGTCCGCGGCACCTCCCGGATCCATGTGGTCGAGGAGTCCCGGCACATGAAGTTCGCCCGCCAGGAGATCCGCGAGCGGCTGCGCGGGGCCGGCGCGCTGCGCCGCCGCAACGCCGCCTTCGGCATCGCGGCCGGTGCCTACGTCATCGTCACCAGCATGGTTCACCCGTCCGTGTACCGGGCCGCCGGGCTGGACGTCGGACGGGCGCTCGCCGAGGTCCGGGCCAGCGGGCACCGGCGCGCCATGATGCGCACCAGCAGCCGCCACCTGATGGCGTTCCTCGCCGAGAACGGCCTGCTCACCGACGCGGCGGCCCGGATCTACCGGCGCGTCCACATGCTCTGAGCAGCGCCCCGCCGCCCCCGACCCCCACCCAGCGAGGACCCCGCCCCCGCCATGGCCTACGCGATCACCCGAACCTGCTGCAACGACGCCTCGTGCGTGTCCGTCTGCCCCGTCAACTGCATCCACCCCACCCCGGACGAGCCGGACTTCGGCCGCACCGACATGCTGTACATCGACCCGGCCGCCTGCATCGACTGCGGCGCCTGCGCCGACGCCTGCCCGGTGGACGCCGTCCTCCCGGCCGACCGGCTGACGGGGCCCGACGCGGTCTACCGCGACCTCAACCGCGACCGGTTCCGCGACCACCCCGCCGACCACGCCTGGGGCGCACCCGTCTTCCCCCGCAGCCTGCCCGCCGGCCTCGACCTCGGGGCCGGCCCGCTGCGGGTCGCCGTCGTCGGCACCGGGCCGTCCGCGGGCTACACCGCGCAGGCGCTGCTGCGCTCCACCGGCGCCGAGATCACCATGATCGACCGGCTGCCGGTGACGGGCGGGCTGCTGCGGTACGGGGTCGCCCCGGACCACCAGTCGACCAAGCGGATCGCCGAGAGCTTCGCGCCCGTCCTCCACGACCCGCGGCTGCGGGTGCACCTCAACGTCGAGGTCGGCACCGACGTCGGCCACGCCGAACTCGCCGACCACCACCACGCGGTGGTGTACGCGGTCGGGGCCGCCGCGGACCGCCGGCTCGGCGTGCCCGGCGAGGACCTGCCCGGCAGCGTGCCCGCCACCACCTTCGTCCGCTGGTACAACGCGGAGCCGACGGTACCCGCCGACGCGGTGACGCTCCCCGGCGATCCGGGGCCGGGCCGGGAGCAGAGGCCGGGCCGGGAGCAGTGGCCGGGCCGGGAGCAGGGGCCGGGCGCCGAACGGGCGGTGGTGATCGGCAACGGCAACGTCGCGGTCGACGTCGCGCGGATCCTGCTCACCGACCCCGACCGGCTCGCCGTCACCGACATCGCCGACCACGCCCTCGCCGCCCTGCGCCGCAGCGCGGTGCGCGAGGTGGTGCTGGCCGCCCGGCGCGGGCCCGGGCACGCCGCCTGGAGCGCGCCCGAGTTCCGCGCCCTCACCCAGCTCCCGGGCGTGGACGTCGTGGTGGACGACCACCCGGAGGCCGACGCCGTGCCGCTGCTCGCCGGCCTCCCACGGGTCCGGCTGGACGGCGCCGCGCCGCCCCGGCCCGGGCGGCGGATCGTGCTGCGCTTCCACGCCACGCCGGCCGAACTCCTCGGCGACGGCCGGGTGGAGGCGGTCCGCTTCGCCGGCACCGACGAACTCCTGCACACCGCCCTGGTCGTCCGCTCCATCGGCCACCGCGGCGTCCCCGTCCCCGGACTGCCCTTCGACGAGGCCGCCGGAGCCGTCCCGCACCGCGGCGGACGCGTCCTCGACCCGGCGACCGGCCGTCCGCTGCCCGGCAGCTACCTGGTCGGCTGGGCCAAACGCGGCCCCTCCGGCGGCATCGGCGCCAACCGCGCCTGCGCCGAGGAGACCGTCCACGCCCTCCTGGACGACGCCGTCGCGGGCCTCCTGCCCGTCCCCACCGCCGACCGCAGGGCCTTCGCCCGCCTGGTCCGCACCCGCTGCCCCGACGCCCTCGGCCTGCGCCACCTGCGCGCCATCGACCGCGCCGAACGCGCCCGCGGCGCGGCCACCGGCCGCCCCCGCGTCAAACTCCCCACCGTCCCCGCCCTCCTCGCCGCCGCCCGCCGCTGACCCGGCGACGGACCCGAGGCCTCAGCTGAAGAGGGCGCCGAGGTCGAGGGGGGTGATGAGGAAGGTGTCGGTGGCGGGGTCGTGGGCGTGGAGGAGGGCGGTACGGCCGGCCGGGACCGTCGGGTCGCCGGTAGGGGTGCGGACGGCGAGGAGGGCGGGGGAGCCGTCGTCGGTGGTGGCCTCGGCCCAGCCGCCGGTGGTGGAGGCGCCGCCCCGCAGGACCGTGCAGACGCGGCCGACCAGGGGGAAGGGTTCGGAAGCGAGGAGGTCGCCGGGCAGGTCGTCCGGAAGCTCCCCGGGCGCGGCGCCGACGTGGGGATCGGCGCCGTGCCCCCCGCCCCGGGTGCCGGTGGGGCGGCCGACGTCGTGCCCCCCGGACACGGCGTCGGCCCCCAGGCCGCTGAGCAGGGCCAGCATCCAGTACTCGGCGGTGACCACCAGCGTCGGGAGGTCCGGTGCGGCCTTGAAATCCCCCAGCATCCGCCCGTGCCCCCCGACTTTCACAGGGCGCCGGACCCCCCGGGCGCCGTGGTGATCCTGTCAGGAGGAAAGCGTCCGCACACTGCCAGGACCTGGCAGTCTTGTCGGTGTTTTGACACCGGAAAATATCCGGAAACCGAAAGCAACGCACGGGCCGCTGAAACGTTCAACATGAAACGTTCATGGTCAGAGCGGCCGGTCCGGCCAGTCGAGCAGCCGCGCGCCCATCACGGCGGTCTCCAGGGTGTAGCGGTGCAGCGCGTCCGCCGGGTCGTAGCCCGTGAGGTCGCGGATGCGCTCCAGCCGGTAGCCGAGCGCGCGCACGCTCAGGCCGAGCCGCCGCGCGGTCTCCGCGTTCACGTAGCCGGCCTCCGCCTGGACGGTGATGGTCTCCATCAGCGGACGGGCCCCGCCGCGCGCGGAGGTGAGCGGGCCCAGCACGGTGCGCACCAGGTCGGCCATGGCGGACTTGTCCCGCATCAGCACCGGGAAGACCAGCAGCTCCTCGGCGCGCAGCCGCTGCGCCGGCAGCCCCAGCCGCTGCGCGTACTCCAGCGCGGAGAGCGCCTCCTCGTAGCTGCGCACGATGCCCCCGGTGCCGGCGTGCCGGCGGCCGGTCGCCACCCGCCGGGCGGGCGTGTAGCCGGCGCCGGGCCGCAGGGCCAGCTCGGTGAAGGCGGCGAGCACGGGCCGTTCGCCGTCGGAGGCGATGCAGACCAGCCGTCCGTCGCGGGCGGCCAGCAGCAGGGTGCGGTCGTCGTAGCGGCCGGTCAGTTCGCGCAGCACCCGGTGGGAGGCGGGCGCGCCCTCCAGGTAGGGCTCGTCGGCGACGGCGACCGCGACGGTGTACCCGGCGGCCAGCCGCAGGCCGAACCGCTCGGCGCGCTCGGCGAGCCGGCCGAGGTCGGAGCGGCCGTGCAGCAGGTCGTTGACCAGCTCGCGCCGGTTGGCCTCCTCCTGCCGCACGGCCATCCGCTGGGCACGCTCGTGGCCCTCGGCGAGGGCGCCGAGGGCGGCCTGGATGGCGGCGAGCAGGGCGTCGCCGGTGCGCCGCAGTTCGGCGGCGGTGGCGGCGGCGGGGCCGGGGAGGTGCTGCCAGGCGGCGCGGGTGGCGCCGAGGCAGGCGCCGACGAGTACGCGCAGGCCGTGGCCGGCCTCGGCGCCGCGTTCGCCGAGGTCGCGCAGCCGCTCCAGTTCGGCGCGGCGCAGCAGACGGCCGGTGCGGGAGACGTCGGTGAGCAGGTCCAGGCAGTGGTGGGCCAGCTCGTTGGGGATGTCGGGTGTGCCGGTTCCGTTGGCCACCGTCATGTCGTCGTGTCCCGCCCGGTCCGTCGGTGTGGTCCAGTCGGCCGGCGGCTCCACCGGTCGGCCGCTCGGCTTCTCGGCCGGTCAGCCGGTGCGTTCCTTCGATCCGTCGGACTGCCGGCCGCCCAGCCCGGGCATGCTACCGGGTCGGCGTCGAGGCCGCTCCGGTGTCCACGGACGCCGCCTTCGTCCCGAGCGGCCGGTGGCAGGCGACGGTCCGTCCGGGCGACACCTCGCGCAGCCGCGGCACCTCGGCGGCGCACCGGTCGTCGGCGAACGGGCACCGGGTGCGGAACCGGCAGCCGGACGGCGGGTCGAGCGGGGACGGCGGGTCGGCGGGGAGCAGGCCGGTGTCGCCGAGCGGACGGCCGGGCTCGGGGACGGCGGCGAGCAGCGCCGCGGTGTAGGGGTGGGCGGGCGCGGCGAGCACCTCCTCGGTGGGGCCCTGCTCGCAGAGCCGGCCGAGGTGGAGCACCGCGACGTCGTCGCTGACGGCGCGGACCACGCCGAGGTCGTGGGAGATGAACAGGCTCGCCAGGCCGCGTTCCTCGGTGAGCCGGCGCAGCAGGTTGAGCACGGTCGCCTGGGCGGAGACGTCGAGCGCCGAGACGGCCTCGTCGGCGATCAACACCCGCGGTTCGGCGGCGAGCGCGCGGGCGATGGCGACCCGCTGGGCCTGGCCGCCGGAGAGCTGGGCGGGCCGGCGGTCGCCGAACAGCGCGGCCGGCAGGCCGACGGCCTCCAACTGCTGCTCGACCACCGCCGCCCGGTCCACCGACGGGTCCGGGTGGGCGTCCAGTGGTTCGGCGACGAGGTCGCGCACGGTGCGGCGCGGGTTGAGCGAGGAGACCGGGTCCTGGAACACCATCTGCATCCGGGGGCGCAGCGCCCGCAGCGCGCGCGGGGCGAGCGAGCCGAGGTCGGTGCCGTCCAGGGTGACGGTGCCGGTGGTGGGCGGGGGCAGCCGCAGCAGGGCCTTGGCGATGCTGCTCTTGCCGGAGCCCGACTCGCCGACCAGGGCGAGGGTGCGGCGTTCGCGCAGTTCCACGTCGACGCCGCTGACGGCGTGCAGCGGGCCGGAGCGGGTGCGGTGGACCACGGACAGCCCGGTGGCCCGCAGCACCACGGGGGTGTCGGCGCCGGTCGACGGGGCGGCGGGGGCGGTGGTCATGCGGCGGCCTCCTCGGCCTTGGCCGGCGGTGCGGCCGACGGCGTGAGCGGGAAGTGGCAGGCGGCCGTGTGCCCGGCCCCGGCCCGGTGCAGCGGCGGCGCGTCCGTCGAGCAGACCGCCTCGGCGCGCTCGCAGCGGGGCGCGAACGGGCAGCCGGGGACGGGCTTGGAGAGGTCCGGCGGCGAGCCGGCCACGGCGGGCAGGGTGCGGCGCAGCGGCCCGGTGACCCGGGGCACCGAGCGCAGCAGCGCGGCGGTGTACGGGTGGGCGGGCGTCCCGGTGACGGCCTCGGTGGGGCCGGTCTCGACGACCCGTCCGCCGTACATGACGGCGATCCGCCGGGCGCGGCCGTAGAGCAGGCCGATGTCATGGGTGATCAGCAGGGTGGCCAGGCCCCGGGTCTCGCGGTGCCGGTCGAGCAGGTCGAGCACGGTGCGCTGGACGGTGACGTCGAGCGCGGTGGTGGGCTCGTCGGCGAGCAGCAGGGCGGGGGAGCCGGCCAGTGCGGCGGCGATGCCGACGCGCTGGCGTAGCCCGCCGGACAGCTCGTGCGGGTAGGCGCGGGCGCGCCGGGCCGGGTCGGGGACGTCGACGGCGGCGAGCAGTTCGGCGGCGGTGCGCAGCCGCTCGCGGCGCGGCATCCGGCGCCGGTTGGTGAGCGACTCGGTGACCTGGTCGGCGATCCGGACGACCGGGTTGAGCGAGGTCATCGGGTCCTGGTGGACCATCGCGACGCCGGTGCCGAGCAGTTCGGCGCGCCGGGCGGCGGTGGCGGTGAGCAGGTCCTCGCCGTTCAGCCGCACCGAGCCGGTGGCGGTGGCCCGGGTGGTGAGCGGGTGGACGCCGAGCACGGTGCGGGCCAGTACGGACTTGCCGGAGCCGGACTCGCCGACGACGCCGAGGCACTCGCCGGCGTCGATGGTCAGGTCGATGCCGTGCAGCACGTGCAGCGTCCGGCCGTCGGGGGTGTGCAGGGTGGTGTCGAGCGAACGGACCTCCAGAACCGGGCTGGTCATCCTCGCCCTCCCTTCGAACGCAGCTGCTCGCCCAGGTAGTTGAGGGCGAGGACGGTCAGGCAGAGCACCGCCGCCGGGGCGAGCGAGATCCACGGGGCGCTGCCGAGCGTGGTTCGGCCCTCGGCGATGATGCCGCCCCAGGACGGCTCCGGCGGGCGCAGCCCGAAGCCGAGGAAGCTGAGCGAGCCCTCGGCGACGATGGCGACCGTGGTGGCGGTGAACGCGAAGGTGAGCGCGGCGGGCGCGACGTGCGGGACCACCTCGCGGCGCAGGATGCGCAGCGGCGCGGTGCCGATCATCCGGGCGGCCTGGACGAAGCCGCGCTCGCTGAGCGACAGCACGACGGCGCGCACCACCCGGGTGAAGTGCGGCACGGTGAACAGGCCGATCAGCGAGCCGATCAGGGTCAGGCTGGGGCCGCGCAGCGAGACCGCGATCATCACCAGGATCAGGGTGGGGACGGACATCAGCAGGTCGGTGGCGAAGCCGATCACCTTGTCCACCGGCCCGCGGAACCAGCCGGCGGCCACGCCGAGCGCCCCGCCGCCGAGCAGTCCGACGGCGATGGTCAGCCCGGCGACGGTGAAGGAGGCGCGGGCGCCGGCCACGGTGCGCTGCAGGACGTCGCGTCCGCCGGCGTCGGTGCCCAGCCAGTGGCCGGGGCCGGGGGCGGCGGCGGGGTTGGCGAAGTCGCCGTGCAGCGGGTCGAAGCCGGGCAGCAGCGGGAGCAGCAGGGCGGCGAGCGCGACGACGGCCAGCCAGGCGCCGGCGACCAGCACCCCGGCGGAGGGGCGGCGGCGCGCCGCCCTCTTGCGCGGTGTGGCGGCGGCAGCGGGAACGGGGACGGTCTCAGCGGCGCTCATCGGCGATCCTCGGGTCGATCGTGCGGTACAGCAGGTCCACGGCGAAGGTGGCCGCCACCACGGCGACGGCGCTGACCACCACGACCCCCTGCACCACCGGGAAGTCGCGGCTGTTGATCGCCCCGGAGACCCAGGTGCCGACGCCGGGCACCGCGAACAGCGTCTCGACCAGCACCGAGCCGCCGAGCGAGGTCCCGATGCCGATGCCGACCAGGGTGACCAGCGGCAGCGAGGAGGGCCGCAGCGTCCGGCGCAGCAGCAGCCGCACGGTGCCCATGCCGCGGCTGCGGGCGGCGGCGATGTAGGTCTGGTCGAGGGTGTCGAGCAGTTGGCCGCGCAGGGTGCGGGTGAAGACGGCGGCCTCGGTGAGGCCGAGGGTGAGCGCGGGCAGCACCAGGTGGCGCAGGTTCTCCAGCGGGTCCTCGGTGAACGGGGTCCAGCCGGTGGCCGGCAGGAGCCGCAGCTGGACGGCGGTGAGCCAGATCAGCAGCAGGCCGAGCACGAAGCCGGGCACGGCCAGCCAGACGAAGGCGCCGGCGGTGGCGATCCGGTCGAGCGCGCCGCCCGGCCGCCAGGCCGACCAGAGCGCGACCGGCAGGGCCAGGCCGAGTGCCACCACCTGGGCGGCGATGAAGAGTTCGAGGGTGACCGGGATCCGGTCGGCGAGCTCGGTGGTGACGGCGACGCCGGTGGAGAGCGAGTGGCCGAGGTCGCCGTGCAGGGCGTCGCCGAGCCAGCGCCAGGCGGCGGTGAGCACGTTCTCGTCCAGGCCGAGCTTGGCCTCGTACGCGGTGACCTGCTCCGGGGTGGCGGTGGGGCCGAGCGCGGCGAGGGCGGGGGAGCCGGGCATCAGGTGCGGCAGGGAGAGCGCCGCGACGATGACCAGCAGGAGCACCGCGGCGGCCCGTGCGAGCCGTCCGGCGGTGCGTCCCGCCGTGCGGAGGGCGGTGGGTGTCACTTCTTCACCCACAGCACGGCCGGGGAGACGTTGACGACGGTCCGCTTGGAGACGTCGGGCAGGCCGCCGATCTTGGCGGAGGTCAGCAGGCCGGTCCGGTTCTCGGTCAGGAAGAGCATCGGGGCGTCGTTGACGACCTCCTGCGCGGCCTCCTGGTAGTGGCGGGCGCGCTGGGCCGGGTCGACGGCGGCGCGCCCGGCGGCGATCGCCTGACCGGCCTTCGGGTTGTTCCAGCCGGTGAAGTTGAAGGGGGCGTCGGGCACGTAGAGGCTGGCCAGGGCGGTGTCGGTGTCGCCGAACATGCTGGTGACGAAGTCCATCACCTGGAACTTGCGCTGGAACATCGCGGTGCCCAGGCCCGCCGCGTCCAGCGGCTTGATGGTCACCTTCACGCCGACCTCGGCGAACATCTGCTGGAGCACGGTGGCGCGCTGCTGGCCCTCGGGGCGGCTGTCGACGAGGTACTCGAAGGAGAGGTCGGGGTGGCCCGCCTCGGCGAGCAGGGCCCGCGCCTTGGCCGGGTCGTGCGCGGGGTACCCGGAGGCGTCGCCGGCGGCGCGGTAGGGGGAGGTGGAGCCGATCGGGCCGTCCGACACCTTGCCCTGGTCGAGGTAGACGACCTTCTCGACGGCCGAGCGGTCCACCGCGAGCTGCAGCGCCTTGCGCACCTTCGGGTCGTCGAAGGGCGCGACCTTGGTGTTGAACAGCACGGTGGAGGTGGAGCCGGGGCCGGCGGCCACCCGCAGGCCGTCGGCGGCGGCCTGCTTGTGCTGGGCGGGGGTCTCGGCCCAGACCACGTCGGCGTCGCCGGAGCGCAGCGACTGGTAGCGGCTGTCGGCGTCGGGCAGCACCTTGTAGACGAGCTTGTCGGCGTGGCCCTTGGCGCCCCAGTAGGAGGGGTTGCGGACGAGGGTGGCGGAGACGCCCGGCTGCACGCTCTCGATCGTGTACGGGCCGGAGCCGACGGCGGGGGTGTCGGTTCCGGCGGGGGCCTCGGAGACGTAGCCGAGGGAGCGGGTGAACAGGCTGGGGAAGGCGGCGTTGGGGGACTTGAGGGTGAAGCCGACGGAGGTCGGGGAGTTCACCGTCATGCCGCCGATGGTGGCGGCGTCGCTGGCGCAGCTGCACTTGGCCTCGGGCGTGGCGAGCCGGTTGACGTGGTCGATCACGGCCTGCGCGTCGAGCGGCTTGCCGTCGCTGAAGGTGACGCCCTCGCGCAGCTCCAGCGTCCAGGCGGTGGCGTCGGTACTGGCGGCGGTGAAGGACTTGGCCAGGTAGGGCTCGACGGCGCCGTTGTCGCCGTTGACCATCAGCGGGTCGTAGAGCGCGTTGGCCAGGATCATCATCGGCATCGAGGTGAGGGTGGTCTCGGCCGGGTCGAGCTTGGTGAACGGACGGTCGAGGCCGATTCTCAGGGTGCCGCCGTCGACGGCGGGGCCGTCGTCCTGGGCCGTGGCGGCGGCCGCGCCGCCGCCGGAGACCGCGTCGTCGGACGCGGAGCAGGCGGAGGCGGTGAGGGCGAGGGCCGCCGTGCAGACCGTGGACGCCAGGACGAGCGTGTGCCGCTTCATGATTCCTCGGGAGGGTTCGGGGGGCTACGGGGGAGGGGGAAGACCGGCGGGCGCAGCCGGACCGGTGGCCGCCGGACACCACCCTTTGGAAGTGGCACAACTGCCAACTGGCAGTTATGCAAACTTCGGATGACGAAATGCCGACGACTTGGCGCGCGGCTTGAGCGGGCCGCGCCGGGCGTGATTCGGTACGACTACGGCCGCGTGCGGCACAGCAGTTGACGAGGGGCGAGCAGGATGCAGGGGCAGGGGACGGACACCGCGGCGGAGCCCGGGCTGCGCGACCGCAAACGGGCGCGGACCAGGCAGGCCATCCGCACGGCGGGGCTCGACCTCTTCGAGGAGCAGGGCTTCGAGGGCACCACGGTGGACCAGATCTGCCGCCGGGCCGACGTCGCCCACCGCACCTTCTTCCGCTACTACGAGTGCAAGGAGGCGCTGCTGTTCGGCATGGACTTCGGCGCTGCCGTCCTGGACGCCTTCGCCGCCGCGCCGGCCGGGCTCGACCTCTGGGCCGCCTTCGACCACGCGGTGGCCACCACCGACGGCGAGTTGGAGGAGCCGGCCGAGCACTCGGTGCGGCGCCGGGCCCTGCGGCACCGGTTCATCGGGGTCCGCAGCGTGCACGACTTCGGGCTGACCGTGGTCGACGCCTTCTCGCAGCGGGCGGTGGCGATCGCGGCCGAACGGCTGGGCGTGGACCCGGCCGTCGACCTGCGGCCGCAGGCGTTCGCGGCGCTGCTCGCGGGCATGACCCGGCAGCGCATCGTGGGCGGTGCGGAGGTCCGTTCGCTGCGGGACTGGGTGTCGGCCTTCCGCGACGTGCTCGGGGCGTTCGAACGGGCGGCCGCGGCCGGGGCCGTCCGGTGAGCGCCTACCGGGCCGGTCCCGATCCGCCGCCCGGCTCGCGGTAGTGCAGGACGAACCGCGCGCTGCTGCCGTCGATCCGCCGCCGCACGTACAGCGCGGGCGCGCCGTCCGGCGTGCAGCTGACGCCCTCGCGGACCAGCAGGGCGGTGCCCGGCGGCACCCCGAGCAGCTCCGCGTCGGCGAGGTCCGCGCCGATCGCGCCGAACGCCCGCCAGTCGTACTCCAGTTCCACCCCGGCCGCCCGGGCCAGGTCGAGCACCATGTTGCCGGGGCGGCCCGGCCGCAGCATTTCGGCCGGCAGCGGCCCGGACGCCGTCCAGTAGCTGCTCACCACCCGGGGCCGGCCGCCCAGCCGGATCACCGTGTCCACCCGGGACAGCTGCGCGCTGTCGCGTCCCAGCTGACGGGCCGCCTCCTCGTCCTCCGGGCTCCCGCTCACCGGCGGTGCGGCCACCACGAACTCGCCGTCCGCCGCCGGGTCCGGTGCCTGTGCGCCGAGCGGCAGCCCGGTGTGCACGCTGCCGAGGTCGAAGCGCTGGCTGCGCGGGTCGACGGTGATCGACACCCGCACCGCCGGCGGGCGGACGAACGTCCCCACGCCGCGGCGGATCTCCAGCACCGCGGCCCGTTCCAGCTCGGCCGCCGCCTGCCGGACGGTCAGCCGGTTGACGCCGAACTCGGCGCTCAGCTCGGGCTCGCTGGGCAGCCGGGAGCCCGCCGGGTACGTCCCGGCGTCGATGCGCTCCTGGAGCTGCCGGGCCAGCCGGCGGTACAGCGGGGTCTCGGTTCGGTGCGTCGCCACGCGGCAGATCCTACGGAGCCGGGGGGCGGCATCCGGTCCAGGTTTGCCGGAAGTTCACCTCGTCGCCGCTTGCCGGGTGCCCCATCCGCCAGGTAGACATCTAGACGTCTAGATGTCTCACCCTCTCACCCTCTCGCCATCCCCGCCATCCCCGCCGTTCCTGCCATCCCCCTCGTCGTCCCCCTGTCATCCCGCTCCGTCGTCCCCCTCGGTTCTCCCGCCCCGAAAGGCCCCGCCATGACCCTGGTCAACTTCCGCGACCCCGCCGCCCTCGCCGACCCCGAGGGCCGCTGGGTGCGCCACGGCGTCCTGCACCGCTCCGCCCAGCCGTACCCGGGCGACGACGCCGCGATCGTCGAGCAGCTGAACGCCGCCGGCATCCGCACGATCATCGACCTGCGCGGCGACATCGAGGCGGAGGACACCGACTGGGCGCAGTCCCGGGCGGCCGGCATCGAGGTGGTCGCCGCCCGCGTCCAGCCCACCGACCGCCGGCTGGAGGCGGCCATGAAGGACATGGTCACCGACGAGGACCTCGGCGCCTTCTACCTGCTGATGGCCGAGTCCGCCCCCGGGGCGGTCAAGCTCGCCGTGGAGGCCGCCGTCCGCCCCGGCGGCCTGCTGGTGCACTGCGCCGCCGGCAAGGACCGCACCGGCTGGCTGACCGCCCTGCTGCTGGACCTGCTCGGCGTCCCCGCCGAGGAGATCGTCGCCGACTACCACCGCACCACCGAGGCGCTGCCGCAGATCTGGGCGAACCTGGCCGAGCGCAACCGCGCCGCCCTGAACGACCACGCGGCGGGCACCTTCACCGTCCCCCGCCCGCTGCTGGAGGCCCCGGCCGGTGCGATGGCCGCCTTCCTGGAGCTGGTCGACGCCCGCTACGGGGGCACCGAGGGCCTGCTCGCCCACTGCGGAGTGGACGCCGCGACCGTCGAGGCCTTCCGCGCCAAGGCCGCCGCCCCCGCCGCCGCCGAGGTGACGGCATGAGGGCCCTGCTGCACCACACCGACGGCACGCCGTTCCGCGACCTCAACCACAACGGCACCATGGAGCCCTACGAGGACCCGCGGCTGCCCGTCGAGGAGCGCGTCGAGGACCTCCTGGCCCGGATGACCCTGGAGGAGAAGGCCGCGCAGATGTTCGTCGGCCGGATGATCGCCGGCAACCTGGGCCCCTTCCCGTCCGGCGACCACCTCATCACCGAGCGCGGCCTCACCTCCTTCGGCATGACGATGGTCCCCGACGCCCGGACCATGGCCGCGTGGAACAACCACGTGCAGGACCTCGCCGCCGCGAGCCGCCTCGGCATCCCCGTCACCCTCGCCTCCGACCCCCGGCACGGCTTCACCACCAACCCGGCCACCGCCTTCGCCGGCGGCGGCTTCTCGGTCGGCCCCGAGCCGATCGGCCTCGGCGCCACCGACGATCCGGAACTGGTCGAGGAGTACACCGCGCTGATCGCCCGGGAGCTGCGGGCCGTCGGCATCCGGGTCGCCATCCACCCGATGGCCGACCTCGCCACCGAGCCGCGCTGGGCCAGGATCAGCGGCACCTTCGGCGAGGACCCCGAGCGGGTCTCCCGGATCATCGCCGCCTACATCCGGGGCCTCCAGGGCGAGCGGATCGGGCCGGACAGCGTCGCCTGCATGACCAAGCACTTCCCCGGCGGCGGCCCGCAGCACAACGGCGAGGACTCGCACTTCGCGGCCGGCCGGAGCCTGGCCTACCCGGGCGGCGCCTTCGAGCAGCACCTGCGTCCGTTCGAAGCCGCGTTCGAGGCCGGCACCGCGCAGATCATGCCGGCCTACGCGATCCCGGCGGGCTCCGGGCTCACCGAGGTCGGCGCCAACTTCAACCACGACGTCATCACCGGCCTGCTGCGCGGCAGGTACGGCTTCGACGGCGTGGTCTGCACCGACTTCAACGCCATCACCGGCATGGAGATCCCCGGCGTCGTCAGCCTGCCGCCGCGGCACTGGGGCGTCGAGGAGCTGTCGGTGCCCGAGCAGGTCGCGATGACCCTGCACGCGGGGGCCGACCAGCTCGGCGGCGAGACCGACCCCGAGCTGATCCTCGGCGTGGTGCGCTCCGGCGCCGTCACCGAGGCCCGCCTCGACGAGTCCGTGCGCCGCATCCTGCGCGACAAGTTCCGGCTGGGCCTGTTCGACGACCCGTACGTGGACGTCGAGGCCGCCGCGGCGCTGGTCGGCGCCCCGGCCGGCCGCGAGCTCGGTCGCAGGGTCCAGGCCGCCTCGCTGGTCCGCCTCGCCGGACAGCCGCTGGCCGGCGGGCGGATCTACGCCGAGGGCGTGGACGCCGAGGTGGCGGCCCGCTACGGGACGGTCGTCGAGCGCCCCGAGGACGCCGACGTCGCCGTCGTCCGCCTCGCCACGCCGTACGAGAAGCGCGAGGGGATGCTGGAGCAGCACTTCCACACCGGCACCCTGGAGTTCGAGCCCGCCGAGGCCGCCAGGATCGCCGCGCTGGCCGACGCCGTCCCCACCGCCGTCGTGGCGCTGCTCGAACGCCCCGCCGTGCTGACCCCGTTCGCGCCCCACGCGGCCCTGCTGGTCGGCGAGTTCGGCGCCGCCGACGAGGTCGTGCTGGACGCCGTGTTCGGCCGCGCCCCGATGCCCGGCACGCTGCCGTTCGACCTGCCCCGCTCGGACGCCGCCGTCGCGGCCTCCCGCGAGGACGTGCCCTTCGACACGAAGGACCCGCTCTTCCCGGCCGGCCACCCGACGGCCCCGCGCACGGTCTGACACCCGCGCGGCCGGCGCACCCGGGGTCAGCCCACGGGTGCGCCGACCGGGCGGTCGCGGCAGGACACGCCGTCGATCTCGGCCTCCGTGGGCCTGGCCTCGTTGCGCCGCTCCAGGGGCAGCCGGGGCAGGTTGTTCTCGACGTCGCGGTCCCACTCGTTGCTGACCACGTACTTCTTCAGCGCGTCCCGCAGCCGCTCGCAGTCCTCGCGGTGGCCCTTCGCCATGGCGACGCCGTAGTCGTTGGTCTCCGCGAACGCGATCGCCGGCGCGACCGCCAGGGTCGGCTCCGCCTCCATGAAGCCGTAGAGGATCAGCTGGTCGGTGGAGACCGCGTCGACCTCGCCGGCCTTGAGCGCGTTGACGCAGTAGCCCGCGTCCTCCTCCTCCCGCAGCCGGATCGCCTGGTAGGCGGGCTTGCGCAGTTCGTCGGCCGAGGTGGTGCCCTTCCACACGCACACCAGCCGGCCGTTGAGGTCGTCCAGGGTGCGGTAGCGCTCCAGGTCGGCCGCCCGCACCAGCATGCCCTGCTGGGTGGAGGCGTAGGGGCCGACGAAGTCGAGCCCGTCGCCGCCCTCCCCGACCGGGAGCATCCGCTTGGCGGTGACCGAGAAGGTCGCCACCACCAGGTCGACCTCCCCCTCCCGCAGGGCGGGGGCGCGGTTCTTGGAGAGGATGCCGCTGAAGATCGGGGGCTCCGCCCCGACCCGGTCCAGCAGCTCCCTGGCCACCGCGATGTCCAGCCCGTCGAAGTCGCCGGCGTGCCGTTCGAGGCTGGTGCCGGGCTGGTCGCTCTTCGCCCCGATCCGGACCTTCTTCCGGTCGGCGAAGATCGACGGATCCGGGTCCGCCCCGCACCCCGCGGCGGTGACGGCGAGCAGGGCCGCCGCCGTGGCGGCCCGGAGCGGCGGCACCCGCCGTCCGGTGTCCTTCATGTGCTTCCCCCCATGGTCCTGGTCAGTCGTTGAAGAGCGTCCCGTCGGCCTTCGCCACCCGCATCACGCAGTTCTCCCGGGTCTGCAGCGAGAGCTCGACGGCCACCTCGCCGCGCTGTCCGCCGAGGTCGAACTCCACCACCGACTGCGCGGGCACCCGCTGCACGCCCGGGGTGACCCCCGGCGTGAGAACCGTCAGCGTCGCGGTCGTCCGGTGGACGCAGGTCGGCGCCGCCGGATCGTCGTCCGCGATGGTCAGCGCGAGCCGGAGCCGGTCACGGGCCTTCCCCGGGGCCTGCGCGGGCAGCACGAGGGTCTGCGGCCCGGTGGCGGTCAGCGGCCCGGTACCCCGGACGGAGACGTCCACCGGGACCTCGCCGTTGCGCCGGACGTTCTCCAGGCCGGCCAGGCCGAGCAGGGAGAGGACCAGCGCGGACGCCAGGACGAGCAGGCCCGCCCTCGGCCACTTGCGCGAGGCCCCCGCCGATCCGGTGACGGCGCACTTCACCGACAGCACGAAGCCGGGTACGAGGGCGGCGTAGAACCAGAGGTACTGGTCCTGCGGACCGCCGGGCCAGGACAGGGCCGCGTACCCGGCGGTGCCGACGGCCAGCAGGAGCGGCAGCGGCGCCACGAGCGGCCACGAATCGAGCTTCTTCAGGAAGTTGAACGTGGAGCGGTAGATGTGGCCGGCGCTCCACGAGTTGTCGCCGTACGTCTTGATGTCGACGGGCTTGTCCGGGCCCGGGTGCTCGTCCACCGCTAGTTGTTGAAGTTGAACGTGGAGTTCTCGATGTGGGAGGCGATGAACGCCCGGTCGCCGTACGAGTTGATGGTGACCGTCCGGACTGCCTCCACCAGCCGCTCCGCGGAGGGCGGCTCCGCCTCCGGGCCCTGCAGCCAGGTCTTCAGCGCCTCGGACAGCCGGGCGCGATCGGCCTCGTCGAGGCCGGTCAGCAGTTCGTCGACCCGCTCCTCGGGCAGGTCGTGACGGTTCAGCACCTCGGCGACCTCGCCGGAGCGCCGGCCGAACAGCCGGCGGAAGAAGCCCTCGCCCGCGTCCGCCGTCCCGGTGGCGACGCGCTGGGCCGCCTCCTCGGCCAGCTGGGTTCCGAAGGCGGTCGCGGCTACCGTGAAGTACGGAGCGATCGCGGTGATGTCGGTGAGCAGCTCGGACACAGGCCCCCCAGAATGTCCTGGCCACTCGCTGTCGGTGGCCGCGGCGACTGCGATGGTAGCGATGGAGGGGCGGCGGCGCACTGGTCCTCACCGAATCGTTTCCGGGGTGCTCGGCCCGCGCGGCGGGCGGGGCGGAGAGCCGCAGGTCGGCGGGGGCGTGCCGAAAACCGTTCGCGCCGGGCGGCGGTGCGCTGGCAGAGTCCGCCGTCATGCAGCACCTGTACGGGATCCGGGCCGACTTCGACGCCGACACCATCGTCGTCTACCAGGCGTACGCCCCCGCGGTGGCCGGGCCGGCGCTCGCCGCCGGGCGGTTCGTCGCGCCGTTCTCCTTCGGGCGGATGACGTGGATCAAGCCCTCGTTCAGCTGGCTGATGCACCGCAGCAACTGGGCCCGCAAGCCCGGTCAGGAACGCGTGCTGGCCGTCCGGATCACCCGGGCGGGCTGGGAGGAGGCGCTGGGGAGGGCCGTGCTCACCACCGGCGACCCGGCGCTGCTGGACCGCGCCGAGGTGCACGTCCAGTGGGACCCGGAGCGCTCCCTGCGCGGCGCCGCGCTCAACCACTACAGCATCCAGGTCGGCGTCGGCCGCGGTCTGATCCGGACCTTCGCCGAGGAGTGGATCACCGGGATCACCGACCTCACCCCGCAGGTGCGGCGGATCGCCGGCCTGCTCCAGCAGGGCCGCACCGCCCACGCCCAGCGCCTGCTGCCCCCGGAGCGCCCGTACCCGCTCCCGCGCCCGCTCGCCGCCAGGATTGGTGCCAACGGGTGATGTTCCGTCAAGTGCCGGATGATCGCGCACCGGTGCGGCGTTGTCCCGGTCGAACCGCGCGCACCGCACCGGAGAGGAACCACCCGTGACCGACAACCGCACCATCATCAACCCCGCCGACCTGCACGACCCCAGGCCGTTCGGCTACAGCCACATCGTCTCCGCCCCCGGCGACACGGTCTACCTCGCCGGGCAGTACGCCTCCGGCGCCGACGGCCAGGTGGCGGTGGAGGACTTCGCCGCCCAGGTCGAGCTCTCCTTGGAGAACCTCCGCCGGGCGCTGACCGCCGTCGGCCTCGGCTTCGAGAACGTCGTCCGGCTCGGCTCGTTCATCGTGGACCACGACGAGGAGAAGCTGGCGGTCCTCAACAAGGCCCTGCGCTACACCTGGGGCGAGCGCCTGCCCGCGCAGACCCTCAGCGGGGTCGCCACCCTGGCGCTGCCCGGGATGCTCGTCGAGATCGACGCCATCGCCGTGCGTCCGGCCCCCTGACGGACGGTGGAGCCGCCTCCCCGGCACGATCACGGGATCGGGAGGCGGCCCCGGTCCGGGACCGGTCAGGAACTACGCCGCGGACTGGGCATCGACCGCGTTGTTCTGACCGGCCACGATCTTCCACCCCTCCGGCTGCCGGGCGACCACGTAGAGCGCCCGCCCGTGCGGACCCTCCACCGGCCGGCCCTCGGCGTCGGTGGGCGTCTGGGCCACGTTGACGGCGACCACGCCGTCCGCGATCGCCAGCAGCTTCACCACCTCGTACCGGGCGAAGGAGTCCTTGAGGAACTCCCGCATCGCCGGCGCGCTGAACGCGGTGATCTCCGCCCGCCCGTCCAGCCGCCGCCCCGCCGCGTTGGTCCAGGACGCCCGCTCGCCGAACTGCGCGCCGAGCGCCTCCGCGTCCTTGCGGTTGAACGCCTCCTCCAGCGCCGCGACCACCCCGGCCACCGCCTCCCGAACCTCCACCGGTACGTCTCCCGCCACCAGCACCTCGCCGGCCATGACCAGCACCTCTCCCCGAACTCGGTGACATCCGGCGGTGATCACCGCCGGACCCCCATCCGACAACCTCAACCGCCCTTGAGGTCAAGTCCGGGGGCCGCCGGGCCCGGTCACCGGTCCGGAAGCTCCCGGATCCGGGTGATCCGGCCGCGGGAGTCGAGGACGATGTCGTAGGTGTTGCCGTAGCAGGCGTACGGGGGTTCGGGGGCGGCGTCGGGGGCGAGGCAGGAGTCCAGGTGGTCCAGCAGGACGGGGAGTTGGACCTCCTTGGCGGGCTCGTCGTGGGGGAGGTCGACCAGGGTGGCGGTGGCGTGGGCGGCGAGGGGGTGCACGGCGGACGCGGCGTCGGGGGCGCAGGTGGGGCGGACGGTGAGGCGGCCGGCGGTGGCGTCGAGGACCTGGACGGTGCGGCGGGTGGTGTGGGCGGCGCAGGCGTCGGGGGAGTAGGTGTCGGGGGCGGCCCCGAACACGTCGGCCCCGGCGTCCCCGTCGGTCCCGGCGTCTGCGGGGTCCTCGGGATCCTCGGGGCCCTCCAGGTCGTCCGAGGCCATCGCCAGTGTCGGGTCCTCGTCGATCGGGGTGCAGGCGGCGAGCCCGGCGGTGGCGGTGCAGCAGAGCAGCACGGCGAGGAGGAGGCGACGGGGCGCGGTCATGGGGTGAAGTCTCCCAGGAGCGGGCCGGACGGGACATCCGGCCGCATGTGGAATCCGCCGGACCGGGGCCGGAGGGGCCCGCCCCCGCCGGGTGTGCGGACCCGGCGGGGGCGGAGGCGGGCGGAGCGCGGCCGCTACGCCGCGACCGGGTGCGCGGGGTCGTAGGCCTTGCGGACCCGCTCCTGGGCCTGCGGCCCGGCCTCCAGGTGGTCGAGACCGAGCAGCGCCGCACCGAGGACCGGCGGGGCGACGACGACCCGCGGCTCGGCGAGCGGTGCCACCGCCGCCAGCCGGTCCGTCAGGTTGTCGAGCAGCAGCGGCTGCCGGGAGGCGAGCACCCCGCCGCCGAGCACCAGCGGGGTGGGCGTCTCCAGCAGCTCCAGGCGCCGCAGGGCGACCACGGCGAGCCGGACGATCTCGTCGGCCTGCCGGTTGATCAGCGACAGGGCGGTGGCGTCCCCGGTCCCGGCGACGGCGAAGAGCACCCGGACGATCTCGTGCAGCCGGATGGACGGCAGGTGGCCGAGGTGGACGGCCTCGGCGACGGCGCCGGTGGTCGGCAGGCCGAAGTGCTCGGCGATGGCGGGGGCCAGGCCGGTCGGCCCGCCGCGCCCGTCCTCCGCCCGGACGGCGTGCCACATGCTGGCACCGGCCAGGCCCCAGCCGCCGCCCCAGTCCCCGGTGAGCTGGCCGAGGGCCGGGAACCGGGCGGTGCGGCCGTCGGGCAGCAGGCCGACGCAGTTGATGCCGGCGCCGCACACGACGGCGACGCCGCGCGGGCCGTCGGTGCCGGCCCGCAGCAGGCCGAAGGTGTCGTTGACGACGGTGTTGCTGGCGCCCCAGGGGTGGGACTCCAGGGCGGCGCGCAGCGCCTCCTCCTCGACCGGCAGGTCGGCGTTGGCGAGGCAGGCGCTGACGTGGGTGGTCAGCGGGCCGCTCCAGCCGGTGACGCCGGCGGCCGCGGCGGCCTCCGCGACCAGCGGGGCGAGTCCGGCGACGGCGGCGGCGGCGCCGACGGACGCCGGGACGAAGCCGCCGCCCCGGGCCGAGCCGAGTACGGTGCCGTCGGCGCCGATGAGGGCGACGTCGGTCTTGGAGTTGCCGGCGTCGATGGCGAGGACGCCGGGCAGGTGCGGTTCGGGCTGGTGGGTCATTGGGGTTCCCGCGGCTCGTCGTACGTGGCCCGGCCGGGGGTCTTTCCCGGCCGGGGGTGGCGTGGCTCCGCCCGCGATCCGGCCCGCACTCCCCCACGGAGCGCGGGCCGGAGACCGGGGGCCGGGCGGGTCAGGCCCGCGCCCAGCGGAGGTGCTCGCGGTTGTGGGCGAGCAGCCGGTCCGTCAGCTGGTCGGCGAGTTCGATCTGGCCGACCAGCGGGTGGGCGAGCAGTGCGTCGAAGACCCGGTCGCGTCCGCCGCGCAGGGCGGCGTCCAGGGCGAGGTGCTCGTACGCGGTGACGGCGGCCACCAGGCCGGCGTACAGCGGCTCCAGCGGGCGCTGGGGCAGCGGGCGCACGCCCGCCGCGTCGACCTCGGCCGGGACCTCGATCACGGCGTCGTCCGGCAGGAACGGCAGCACGCCGTCGTTGCGGGTGTTGACGACCTGCACGGAGGTGCCGCCGCCGGTGCCCAGCAGCGCCGCGATGAGCTGCACCGCCGCCTCGGAGTAGAACGCCCCGCCGCGCTTGGCGAGCAGCTCCGGCTTGGTGTCCAGGGCCGGGTCGGCGTACATCTCCAGCAGCTGCCGCTCGATCTCGGCGACCTCGGCGGCCCGCGAGCCCTTGGTCCTCAGCTCCTCCACGACCACGTCGTGCTGGTAGAAGTACCGCAGGTAGTAGGACGGCACGACGCCGAGCCGCTCGATCACCCGCTGCGGCAGGTGCAGGTCCTCGGCGATCTCCCTGCCGAAGCCGGCGAGCAGTTCCGGCAGCACCTCGCGGCCGCCCGCCGCGCCCGGGGCGTCGAGCAGGGTGACCCCGCGCTCCCAGGTGAGGTGGTTGAGGCCGACGTGGTCGAGCCGGACCAGCTCCGGCTCGACGCCCAGGTGCTTGGCGAAGCGCCGCTGGAAGCCGATGGCGACGTTGCACAGGCCGACGGCCTTGTGGCCGGCGTTCTGCAGGGCGCGGGTGACGATGCCGACCGGGTTGGTGAAGTCGACGATCCAGGCGTCGGGGTTGGCGCGTCGGACGGTCTCGGCGATGTCGAGCACCACCGGGACGGTGCGCAGCGCCTTGGCGAGGCCGCCGGCGCCGGTGGTCTCCTGGCCGACGCAGCCGCACTCCAGCGGCCAGGTCTCGTCCTCGTTGCGGGCCGCCTGCCCGCCGACCCGCAGTTGCAGCAGCACCGCGTCGGCGTCGGCGACGCCCGCCGCGACGTCGGTGGTCGTGGTGACGGCCGCGCCGTGGCCCTGCTTGGCGAAGATCCGCCGGGCCAGCCCGCCGATCAGCTCCAGCCGGTCGGCGGCCGGGTCGACGAGGACGAGTTCCCCGATCGGCAGGGTGTCGCGCAGCCGGGCGAAGCCGTCGATCAGCTCCGGGGTGTACGTCGAACCGCCGCCAACGATGGCCAGCTTGAGTGCGGACATCAGCCCTTGACCCCTGTCAGTGTCACGCCTTCGATGAAGGCCTTCTGTGCGAAGAAGAAGAGGACGATCACCGGGGCCATCACGAGGAGGGTGGCGGCCATGGTGAGGTTCCAGTTGGTGTGGTGGGCGCCCTTGAAGGACTCCAGGCCGTAGGAGAGCGTCCAGGCGTCGTGGTTGTTGCTGGCGTAGATCTGCGGGCCGAAGTAGTCGTTCCAGCAGTAGAAGAACTGGAACAGCGCGACGGCGGCGATGGCGGGCTTGGCCATCGGCAGCACCACCCGCAGCAGGGTGCGCAGTTCGCCGCAGCCGTCGATCCGGGCCGCCTCGATGTACTCGCGGGGGATGGTCAGCAGGAACTGCCGCAGCAGGAAGATCGAAAAGGCGTCGCCGAAGGCCATCGGGATGATCAGCGGCCAGAGCGAGCCGCCCAGGCCCATCTGCTTCGCCCAGAACAGGTACATCGGGATGATGGTGACCTGCGGCGGCAGCATCATCATCGCGATGACCGCCATCAGCGCCAGGTTGCGGCCGCGGAAGCGGAACTTGGCGAGCGCGTAGGCGACCGGCAGGCTGGAGACGATGGTCAGCACGGTGCCGAGGCCCGCGTACAGCAGGGTGTTGCGCCACCAGGTGAGGAACCCGGGGGTGTCGAACACCTTCCCGTAGTTGCCCCAGTTCCAGGAGGTCGGCCAGTAGTTGGTGGTGAGCGCCTGGCCGTCCGACATCACCGAGGTCAGGAAGGCGAAGACGAACGGCAGCAGGAAGAACAGTGCGGCGGCGACGGCCAGCGAGTGGACGGCCACCCAGTTGAGCAGCGCGCGGCGGCGGGCGGTGCGGGCGGCGGCGGTGACGGGGCCGCGGGCGGTGCCCCGGCCCGGCCGCTTGCCGGGTGCCTCGGCGGGGAGGGTCTGGCTGAGAGTCATGATTCGTGTCCCCGCTAGTCGTCGCTGGCCATGAAGCCGGACCGGCGGCGCATCAGCACCGAGGTGACGGCCATCGAGATGACGAACAGCACCAGTGCGACGACGCACGCCGCACCGTAGTTGAAGCGCTGGAAGCCGAGGTTGTAGACCATCTGCGGCAGGGTCCAGGTGGAGCCGGACGGGTAGCCGGGCTCGAACTGCTGGCCGGAGTTGCCCGCGATGCCGCCGGCGACCTTGCCGGCGACGATCGCCTGCGTGTAGTACTGCATGGTCTGGATGACGCCGGTGACCACCGCGAACATGATGATCGGCGAGATGTTCGGCAGCGTGACGTACCGGAAGCGCTGGAACGGGCCGGCGCCGTCGAGCTCGGCGGCCTCGTACTGCTCCCTCGGGACGTCCAGCAGGGACGCCATGAAGATGACCATCAGGTCGCCGACGCCCCACATGGCGAGCAGGGTGAGCGCGGGCTTGGACCACTCCGGGTCGGCGAACCAGCCGGGCTGCGGCAGCCCGATCTCGCCGAGGAAGTGGTTGACCGGGCCGGTGCCGGGGTTGAGCAGGAAGGCGAAGGCGACCGTGGCGGCCACCGGCGGGGCCAGGTACGGCAGGTAGAAGGCGGTGCGGAAGAGGCCCACGCCGCTCTTGATCTTGGTGATCAGCATGCCGATGCCGAGGCCGAACGCCACCCGCAGGCTCACCATGATGACGACCAGCCACAGGGTGTTGCGCATGCCCTGCCAGAACGCCGGGAGGTCGTTGAAGACGTAGTCCCAGTTCTTCAGGCCGTTGAAGGTGGGCGAGCCGAAGCCGTTGTACTTGGTGAACGAGAAGTAGATGGTCGAGATCAGCGGGTACAGGAAGAAGACGCTGAAGCCGATCAGCCAGGGGGAGAGGAAGGCGAGGGTGCGGGCCGCCGCCCGGCGGCGCTTCCGGCGCAGCAACTGCTGCGCGGGAGGCGCCGCCGGGGCGGTCGCTCCGGCCCCCTTGCGGGTGGCGGACGCGAGTGACATGGGAGCTCCGTGGACGGGCCGGCCGGACGCGCCGGGCGCTACTTGGCCTGGGCGATGGCGGCGTCGATCTCCTTGGCGGTGGCGGCGAGGCCGGCCGCGAGATCGGTCTGCTTGCCGGACTCGTAGTCGTAGCCGAGGTTCTGCAGCGAGACGATGTAGCCGCCGCCGTTGACCACCGGCGGCGTGGTGCCGGAGTTGGCGTTCTTCGCGATCTCGACGAAGGTCTTGAAGTTCTCGTCGGCGATCAGCTTCGGCGACTCCAGCGCGGCGAAGGTGCTCGGCACGTTGTGGATCGTGTTGGCGAAGGAGACGACCGCGTCGGTGTCGGTGGTCAGGAACTTGACGAACTCCCAGGCCGCGGCCTGCTTCTTGCTGGTGCTGGCGATGCCGACGATGGTGCCGGTCTGGTAGCCGCGGCCGTAGGTGCCGGCCTGGTCGTCCGGCACCGGGAACGGCGCGGTGGCCCACTCGAAGTCCGGCTTGTCGGCGGCGAGCGAGGCGGTGCGCCACTCGCCGTCCATGGCCATCGCGACCTGGCCGGTGTGGAACGGGTTCTTGGCGCTGAACTCCTCGCCGAAGGTGGCGCGGAACTTCTCCAGCTTGTCGTAGCCGCCGAGCTGGTCGACCAGGCCCTTCTGCCAGTTCATCATCGCCGCGATCTTCGGGTCGGTGGCGATGGTGGACTTGCCCGCGGCGTCGAAGTAGCTGGGGCCGTACTGGCCGAGGAGGTGCTCGGTGGTCGACTCGTAGCCGTGGTACAGCGGCATGAAGCCGAGCTGCTTGTAGCTGTCGCCCTCGGCGATGGTGAGCTTCTTGGCGGCCTCGGCGAACTCGCTGAAGGTCTTCGGCGGGTTGGTGATGCCCGCGTCGGCGAAGGCCTTCTTGTTGTAGTACAGGCCGAAGGCGTCGCCGAGCAGCGGCAGGGAGCACTGGTTGCCCTGGAACTGCGTGTAGTTGAGCATCGCGGCCGGGAAGGTCTTGGCGGGGTCGATGCCGTCCTTGGCGAGCAGCGGCTTGAGGTCGGCGAAGGCCTTGGTGGAACAGAACATGCCGACGTTGTTGGTGGTGAAGGAGGAGACCACGTCGGGGGCGTCGTCGCCGCCGGCCCGCAGCGCCTGGTTGACCTTGTCGTCGGCGATGTTGCTGACGGCCTTGACCTTGATGTTGGGGTGGGCCTTCTCGAAGGCGGCGATGTTGTCGTTGATCGCCTTCACCTCGGATTCCTGGCTCCAGCCGTGCCAGAAGGTGATGGTGACGTCCTTGCCGCTCGCCGAGTCGTCGCTGCCGCTGCCGTCGCTGCTGCCGGTGCAGGCGGTGGCGAGCAGGGCGAGGACGGCGCTGCCGGTGACGGCGGCGAGGGTCCGGCGGCTTCTGCGCGAGCGTGAGGTGGTGGAGTGCACTTCGAGGTCCTCCTGGGGCTGCGCGGGCAGGCGTCATTGCCTCGGGTCCCGCGTTGGGGGATGGGGGAGAGGTGGGTGCAGGGACGTGCGGTGGAGCGGGCGGAGCGTCAGTGTGTGGAGAAGACCGCCTCGCGGGCGGCCGCCAGCGCGCGTTGCAGTGCGCCGAGCAGGACGGGGGAGCCGGTCAGCGCGCTGCCGCGCACCTCCGGCCGGGCGGCGGCGATCCGGGCCAGTTCCTCCGCGACCAGGGCCCGCAGCCGTTCGCCGCCGGCGTTCGGGACCCCGCCGGAGACCACCACGAGCCGGGGGTCCACGACGGCGACGATCACGGCCAGTCCGACGGCCAGCCGGGTGGCCAGCTCGGCGAGGAACGCGTCGCCGGCGCCCGGGGTCTCCAGGGCCTTGGCGACCGACTCCTCGGCGGTCGGCGCGCCGAGCCCGTGCTCCTTGGCCAGGGCCCGGACGGCGGGGGCGCCGACCAGCTCCTGGAACCCGCCGGAGTTGCGGCGGCGGACGTCCTTGACCACCGGTGCGCCGGGCACCGGCATGTAGCCGACCTCCCCGGCGCCGCCGGTGAAGCCGCGGTGCAGCCGGCCGGCGATCACGATCGCCGCGCCGATGCCCTCGCCGGCCCAGAGCAGGACGAAGTCCTCGAAGCCGCGGGCCGCGCCGGAGGCCTGCTCGGCGACGGCGGCGAGGTTCACGTCGTTCTCGATGGTCACCGGGGCGCCGATCGCCCGCGCGAGGCCCTCGGCCAGCCGCGGTGCGTGCCAGCCCGGCAGGTGGGAGGCGTACCGCAGCTTGCCGGTGACCGGGTCGGGCGCGCCGCCGACGCCGATCACCACGGTGTGCAGCGCGTCCTCGGCGAGCCCGGCGGCGCGGACCGCCTCGGCGACCGCGCCGGCGACCCGGGGAATCGTTTCGGCGGCGGCCCAGCCCTTGGTGGGCACGACGTGCTCGGCGAGGGTGGAGCCGGTGATGTCGGCGACCGCGACCCGCACCTCGCTGTTGGTGACGTCCAGTCCGGCCACGTGGCCGGCCGCCGGGTTCACCTGGTACAGCTGCGCGTTGGGACCCGGGCCGCCCGCCGTGGTGCCCACCGGCAGCACCAGCCCGGCCGCCTCCAGGCGGGCCAGCAGCTGGGACGCGGTGGGCTTGGAGAGCCCGGTCAGGGTGCCGATCTGGGTACGGGAGAGCGGCCCGTTCTCCAGCAGCAGTTCGAGTGCGGCGCGGTCGTTGATGGCCCGCAGCAGGCTGGGGGTGCCGGCGAGGGGGGCCTTGGCGGTGCTTCTGGTCACGCGAAGATCCTCCTCCTCTGGGCGGCCGACCGGTGGTGGCGAACTGTTAGGAAACTTTCCAGTCGCTCGGGACAGGACCGTACGGGCCCCGTCAGCGGAGTGTCAATGGCCCTTCCCCCGGAGGATGCCGACTCGTTACCAGCCGGCACCCGCCCCCCGATCCCCCCACCGCCGCGGGGCCGGGGCTCACGCCCGCCCAGCCGGTGAGACGGGTGGAACCAAAGGGCGGATCGGCTACTGCTGAATAC
>NZ_JBHVER010000028.1:0-56704 GCF_042802195.1 Kitasatospora sp. NPDC057500
CCCGCCCTCTCTCCCCTAGTGCGGCGGCCAGCGCCCCCGCGGCCCCTCCGGGGGGGGGTTGGCTCCGGGGGGGGGGGCCCGCGCGGGGCGGCCGCGCCCCGCCCCCGGCGCACCGGCGGCTGCTCCGACGGCATCTGTTCGGTATCAATTCGCCCAGGGCGTAGGGCAGACCCGGCGAAGAGGGCGGAATCGGCGGCTCGGCAGAGTACCGTCGGATAGCGAGACCGATCGCCGTCGGCGTCGACGGTCCACAGCACCAGGCCCCGGAACTCCCGCGGGGCCCCTGGCGAAGGGGAAGCACCTCGTGGCACGCATCGGAGACGGTGGCGACCTGCTCAAGTGCTCGTTCTGCGGCAAGTCGCAGAAGCAGGTGAAGAAGCTGATCGCCGGCCCAGGCGTGTACATCTGCGACGAGTGCATCGACCTGTGCAACGAGATCATCGAGGAGGAGCTCGCCGAGACCTCCGAGGTGCGCTTCGAGGAGCTCCCGAAGCCCCGCGAGATCTACGAGTTCCTGGACCAGTACGTGGTTGGCCAGGACCTCGCCAAGAAGGCCCTGTCGGTGGCCGTCTACAACCACTACAAGCGGGTCCAGGCCGGTGAGGCGGGCCGCAGCGGCGGCAACGGCCGCGAGGACGCCATCGAGCTGGCGAAGTCCAACATCCTGCTGCTCGGCCCGACCGGCTCCGGCAAGACGCTGCTGGCGCAGACCCTGGCCCGGATGCTGAACGTGCCGTTCGCGATCGCCGACGCCACCGCGCTCACCGAGGCCGGGTACGTCGGCGAGGACGTCGAGAACATCCTGCTCAAGCTGATCCAGGCGGCCGACTACGACGTCAAGAAGGCCGAGACCGGGATCATCTACATCGACGAGATCGACAAGGTCGCGCGCAAGAGCGAGAACCCGTCGATCACCCGGGACGTCTCCGGCGAGGGCGTCCAGCAGGCGCTGCTGAAGATCCTGGAGGGCACCACCGCCTCGGTGCCGCCGCAGGGCGGGCGCAAGCACCCGCACCAGGAGTTCATCCAGATCGACACCACCAACGTGCTGTTCATCGTGGGCGGCGCGTTCGCGGGCCTGGAGCGGATCATCGAGGGCCGGGCGGGTGCCAAGGGCATCGGCTTCGGCGCCAACATCCGCTCCAAGCGGGAGCTGGACGCCAGCGACCACTTCCGCCAGGTGATGCCGGAGGACCTGGTCAAGTTCGGCATGATCCCGGAGTTCATCGGCCGCCTCCCGGTGATCACCAGTGTGCACAACCTGGACCGCGAGGCGCTGCTGCAGATCCTCACCGAGCCGAAGAACGCGCTGGTCAAGCAGTACCGCAAGCTCTTCGAACTGGACGGCGTGGAGCTGGAGTTCTCCCGGGACGCGCTGGAGGCGATCGCCGACCAGGCGATCCTGCGCGGCACCGGCGCGCGCGGTCTGCGGGCCATCATGGAGGAGGTGCTGATGTCCGTGATGTACGAGGTGCCCTCGCGTCAGGACGTCGCCCGCGTGGTGGTGACCGGGGACGTCGTCTCCAAGCACGCCATCCCGACCCTGGTGCCGCGCGACATGATCAAGCGGGAGCGGCGCGACAAGAGCGCCTGACGGTTCCCGCCCGGGCACGGACGAGGGCCCCGGTACCGCCTGTCGGCGGCGCCGGGGCCCTCGTCCGTTGCGGCTGCCCGGGGGAACCCGGTTACTTGGGGAGCTCGGAGACGGCGCGCAGGGCGCGGGTGTCCGCGGCGAGCTTGTCGAGGTCGGGCCGGCCGCCCTCCTCGGCCGGCGGGCTCATCACCAGGACCAGGCTGCTGGAGTCGGCCCAGGCGCAGACGCCCAGGTCGGTGCCGTCCTGGGAGGCGACGCCGCAGTCCATGCTGCCGCCCTTGGGGCCGGGGTCGACCGGGTGCCGGTTGCCGACCGTGGTGCCGTCGGACTGCAGCCCCTTGAACATGGCGTCGAGCTCGGTCTTCGGGGCCAGCACCTTGCCGTAGCCGCCGAGCACCACGAGCCGCGGGTCCTCGGCGGAGTCCTGGTAGACGGCGCTGACGCCGGTGGGGTGCCAGGAGCCGTCGCCCTTGCCCAGCTCGGAGGTGATGGCCTCCTCCATCTGCTGGGCGACCTCGCTGTTCTCGTCCCTGGTGAGGCCGTTGAAGGTGGCCGGCAGGACGATCTTCTGGGTGCCGGCGTTGGAGGTGATGTCGAAGACGAAGTACGCGACCGCGCCGCCGATGAGGACCAGCACGAGCACGAAGACGCCGACGAGGATGCCGAGGGTGCGCCGGCGGCGCGGCGGCGGGGCGGCGGGGAACGCGCCGTACGGGGCGTAGCCGGGCGGCCCGGGCTGGCCCGGCGGCGGGACGGCGCCGAAGGGCGGCGGGGTCTGCGGCGGCACGGGCGGGCCGGGGTGGGACTGCCCGCCGTAGGACTGCCCGCCGTAGGGCTGGCCGCCGTACGGCTGTCCGCCGGGCTGCGGAGGCGGGGGTGGGGCGCCGTAGGGGTTCTGCTCGGTCACGGAGGCCCTTCCTGGGACGGTGGTGCCGGGCTTGTGCGAAGGCTCGGACGAATGTCCGGCACGCTATCGCACCGGTCCGTCACCCGGTCGGGTAATACCACTGCGGGCCCGCTGCCGCCCGCCGCGGTGTCCGGGGGGTGAAAGCCGTTCGTGACCCGGTTCCCGAGTTACGTAAACTGTCCGTCGTGACCGACACCACGAACCAGCGCCCCGCGAGCACGCATGCCGGGGACGAAGCAGCCACCCTCCCGACGACCTTCGCCCCGGCGGACGTAGAGGGCGAGCTGTACGAGCGCTGGGTAGAGCGCGGTTACTTCACCGCCGACGCCAAGAGCGACAAGCCCCCGTACACCATCGTCATCCCCCCGCCGAACGTCACCGGTGCGCTGCACCTGGGCCACGCCTTCCAGCACACGCTGATGGACGCGCTGACCCGCCGCAAGCGCATGCAGGGCTTCGAGGCGCTCTGGCTGCCCGGCATGGACCACGCCGGCATCGCCACCCAGAACAAGGTCGAGCAGCAGCTCGCCGAGTCCGGCCTCTCCCGCCACGACCTGGGCCGCGAGGCCTTCGTCGAGAAGGTCTGGGAGTGGAAGGAGAACTACGGCGGCAGGATCCTCGGCCAGATGCGCCGCCTCGGCGACGGCGTCGACTGGTCGCGGGAGCGCTTCACCATGGACGAGGGCCTGTCCAAGGCCGTCCAGACCATCTTCAAGCGGCTCTTCGACGACGGCCTGATCTACCGCGCCGAGCGCATCATCAACTGGTGCCCGCGCTGTCTCACCGCGCTGTCCGACATCGAGGTGGAGCACGAGGAGGTCCCCGGCGAGCTGGTCTCGATCCGCTACGGGGACGGCGAGGACTCCGTCGTCGTCGCCACCACCCGGGCCGAGACGATGCTGGGCGACACCGCGGTGGCCGTCCACCCGGACGACGAGCGCTACCGGCACCTGGTCGGGCGCACCGTCAAGCTGCCGCTGACCGACCGGGAGATCCCGGTCGTCGCGGACGAGCACGTCGACCCGGAGTTCGGCACCGGCGCCGTCAAGGTGACCCCGGCGCACGACCCCAACGACTTCGCCATCGGCCAGCGCCACGACCTGCCGAACCTGAGCGTCATGGACGAGCGCGGCGCGATCACCGTGCACGGCCCGTTCCTCGGCCTGGACCGGCTGGAGGCCCGCTCGGCCGTCGTCGGCGCGCTGCGCGAGCAGGGCCGGATCGTCGCCGAGAAGCGCCCGTACATGCACGCCGTCGGCCACTGCTCGCGCTGCCACACGGTGGTCGAGCCGCGGCTGTCGCTGCAGTGGTGGGTCAAGGTCGAGCCGCTGGCGAAGGCGGCCGGCGACGCGGTCCGCGACGGCAAGGTGGAGATCCACCCGAAGGAGCTGGAGCGCCGCTACTTCGACTGGGTCGACAACATGTACGACTGGTGCATCTCGCGCCAGCTGTGGTGGGGCCACCGGATCCCGGTCTGGTACGGCCCGGACGGCGAGGTCGTCTGCGTCGGCCCGGACGAGCAGCCGCCGACGGGCGAGGGCTGGCACCAGGACCCCGACGTCCTGGACACCTGGTTCTCCTCCGGCCTGTGGCCGTTCTCCACGCTGGGCTGGCCGGAGAAGACCCCGGACCTGGAGAAGTTCTACTCCACCGACGTCCTGGTCACCGGCCACGACATCATCTTCTTCTGGGTCGCCCGGATGATGATGTTCGGCCTGTACGCGATGGACGGCCAGGCGCCGTTCAAGACGGTCGCCCTGACCGGTCTGGTGCGCGACGAGTTCGGCAAGAAGATGTCGAAGTCCTCCGGCACCGCCGTCGACCCGCTGGACTGGATGGACGCCTACGGCTCCGACGCGGTCCGCTTCACCCTGGCCCGCGGCGCCAACCCGGGCGCCGACGTGCCGATCGGCGAGGACTGGGTCAAGGGCGCGCGCAACTTCTGCAACAAGATCTGGAACGCGACCCGGTTCGCGCTGATGAACGGCGCGACCGCGGACGGCCCGCTGCCCGCCCCGGAGCAGCTGACCGCGGTGGACCGCTGGATCCTGTCGCGGCTGAACGCGACCGTGACCGAGGTCGACGCGCTGTACGACGGCTACGAGTTCGCCAAGGCCTCGGACGCGCTCTACCACTTCGCCTGGGACGAGGTGTTCGACTGGTACGTCGAGCTCTCCAAGACCACCCTGGCCAAGGGCGGCGCGCAGGCCGAGGCCTCCCGCCGGGTGCTGGGCGAGGTCCTGGACGTCACCCTGCGGCTGCTCCACCCGGTCGTGCCGTTCGTCACCGAGGCGCTGTGGACCACGCTGACCGGTGCCGAGTCGGTGGTCGTCGCCGACTGGCCGAAGGACAGCGGCTTCCGGGACACCGCGGCCGAGGCCGAGGTCGCCACGCTCCAGCAGGTGGTCACCGAGGTCCGCCGGTTCCGTTCGGACCAGGGCCTCCAGCCGGCCCAGAAGGTCCCGGCCCGCCTGGACCTGGACGGCACCGTGCTGGCCGTCCACGAGGACGCGATCCGCTCGCTGCTGCGGCTGACCGTGCCCGAGGAGGGCTTCGCGGCCACCGCCTCGCTGCCGGTCGCCGGCGCCACCGTGGCGCTGGACCTGTCCGGCACGATCGACGTCGCGGCGGAGCGCAAGCGCCTCGCCAAGGACCTCGCGGCGGCCGAGAAGGAGAAGACCCAGTGCGGCGCCAAGCTCGGCAACGAGGCCTTCCTGGCCAAGGCGCCGGACGACGTGGTCGCCAAGATCCGGGGCCGCCAGGAGGCCGCCGAGGCCGACATCGCCCGGATCACCGCCCAGCTCGCGGCGCTGCCGCAGGGCTGACGCGCCGACGGTTCCCGGAGCCGCATCCCGCCGACGCGGGGTGCGGCTCCGCCGTTTTTCCGGAGGTCGGAAAATCGTGCGGCCCAATAGCCCAATCCGTTGCTCCCTTCCGGCGAATATTCATCCCGGACCGGGTGGGGTCCTATTCCGCCCGAATTCATTCCGGTCTTGCCCGCGCGCGCTCGCGGAAGTTTCCAGGTCGACTGTGTACGGTGTGCTTCGAGTTCCGGACGGCGAGGAGCGACGGGAGGGCATGGACGTGATGGTGACCGAGGAGCTGACCGAGGAACTGGCCGGCGAACTGCCTGCCGAGGCGGTCGAGGAGGCCAAGGGGCGGGCGGCGACCCTGCTGCTCGCCTTCCGGCACGGGAACCAGCTCGCGTTCGACCACGCCTTGGACCGGCTGTTCGAGGAGCAGGCCGAGCGCGAGGTGACCACGCTGCTCACCTGGATCGCCGCCGAGGCGGTCCGCAAGGCCTACGCCCCCGAGGTCGGCGACCGGGTGCTGCGGGCGATGGCCCGGCGCGCCCCGCGCGACACCGGCGCCGTGCACGTCGACGAGGAGGGCGTGGACGCGGCCCGGCTGATCGAGGCGGTCGCGGCCGGCGAGGTGGCCGAGGTCCGCGGCCTGGTCGCCACCACCCCCGACACCACCTTCCTGCTCGGCGGCCTGCTCCAGGGCGTGGCGATGATGCTGCCGCTGCTGCCGGAGGGCGAGCTGGCGGAGATCACCGCCGAGCTGCGCCGCCGGCACGGCGGGGTGCCCGCGGGCGTGCCGGAGGCCCGGGCCGGGGTCTGACCCCCCGCCCGGGCCCCGCGGCCCCGCGCGTTCGCGGTTACGGCATCGCGTGCAGGTGCGAGCCGACGGTGTTGGCGATCCCGCCGCCCGCCTTGGCGTCCCAGTTGGTCGACCAGGTCATCGCCCCGCCGATCCCGGGCCACTTGGTGTCGGGCTTGAAGCTGCCGCAGTTGGTGCCGGAGGCCAGGCAGTCCAGCGCGTTGTTGACCACGCTGGGGCTGACGTAGCCGCCGCCGGCCGCGCTGGTGGAGGCAGGCACGCCGAGGCCCACCTGGTCGGGCCGCAGCCCGCCCTTGAGCTGGATGCAGGCCAGCCCGGTGAGGAAGTTGACGGTGCCCTGGGAGTAGACCTGGCCGTCACAGCCCAGCATCGCGCCGGAGTTGTAGTACTGCATGTTGACGATGGTGAGGATGTCCTTCACGTTCAGCGCCAGCTTGAAGTACTCCATGCCGGTGGACTGCATGTCGATGGTCTGCGGCGCCATGGTGAGCGTGAAGCCGGGGCCGGCCTTGGCGGCCAGCGAGTGCAGCGCCTGCCCCATGTAGGTGGAGTTGATGCCGTTCTCCAGGTCGATGTCCACGCCGTCGAAGCCGTAGGTCTGCATCAGGGACCAGGCGGTGTTCGCGAAGTTGGTGGCCGCGGAGGCGCTGCCGACGGAGACCGAGCCCTTCTCGCCGCCGACCGAGAGGATCACCTTCTTGCCGGCCGCCTTCTTGGCCGCGATGTCGGCCTTGAACTGGGCCTCGGTGTAGCCGCCGAGCCGGGAGGAGAGCGTCGGGTCCAGGGCGAAGCCCAGGCCGCCGGCCGTGCCGGTGGCCTCGGCGAAGGAGACCGCGATGATGTCGTAGGCGGCCGGGACGTCGCTGATCCGCTGCACGGTGGCGCCGTTGTCGAAGTTCTGCCAGTAGCCGGTGAGCAGGTGCTTGGACGGCGGCCGCGGGGTGGTGGAGGTGGGGGTGGGCGTGGTGACGGTGGGGGACGGGGTGCCCGGGCTGCTCGGGCTGGGGCTGGTCGCGGTGGGGCTGGGCTTCGGGTCACCCGGGCCGAGCAGGGAGACGTCGTCGGCCAGGAAGGCCGGCTGCCCGTACCAGCCGTGCAGGTAGACGGTGACGCTGGTGGTGTTCGCGCCGGTGGTGAAGGTGGTGCTGAGCTTGGACCAGGCGCTGCCGCCGGGGGTCCAGGTGCTCGGGTCGGTGCCGCCGGTGCCGCGGGCACCGAGGTAGACGTACGAGCCCTGGACCCAGCTGCTCAGCGTGTAGGTCGAGGACGGCTTCACCGCGACGGTCTGGGTGCACTCGCCGGTGCCGCCGCCGCCCGGGGTGGAGCGCAGCGCGCCGGTGCCGGAGTGGACCGAGGCGGTCTCCGGGGTGCCGGCCGTACAGGTCCAGCCGCTGAGGCGGTTGGCGTCCTCGAAGCCGCCGTTGGTGATCAGTTCGACGTCGCCGGGCGCCGCCTGGGCGGTACCGGTGCCGCCGGCGAGGACCAGGCCGCTGAGGCCGATGGCGACGGCGCTGGCGCCGGCGAGCATCGATTGGACGGCGCGCGGGCGCCGCTGTCGGGCAGGTGGCATGACTCCATCTCCTGTGGGGGAGGCCGGCGGCCCTCGTGGGGGAGAGCCGTCCGGGTGTCGATGGGTGTGCGTGCGGGAGCTACCGACAACTCAAGTCCCTGTCGGGATCGGAGACTTGCCCTCACAAAATGGAGTAGACCAATTCTGCTGTCAAGAGGGCCCCGGCCCGGGGCCCCGGTTCAGGCGGCCGTCGGAAGCGGCTCGGCGCCCTCCCGGACCAGCCGTGCGGTCAGGTCCGCGATCCGGGCGGAGGCCAGTCCGTCGCCGTAGGGGCTCGGGGTGCCCGCCAGCCGGGCCAGCCGCTCGGGGGTGTCGGACAGCCAGGCCCGGGCCTGCTCGCCGAGCTCGCCGCCCGGCGCCACCAGCGCGGCGAAGCCGGCCTCGACGGCCTCGGGCCGTTCGGTGGAGCGGCGCACCACCAGCAGCGGGCGGCCGAGCACGGTGCACTCCTCCTGCACCCCGCCGGAGTCGGAGACCAGCAGCGCGGCGTGCCGGGCCAGGCCCAGGAAGTCGGCGTAGCCGACCGGCCCGGTCACCGCGAGCCGCTCCAGCAGGCCGTCCAGCGCGAACCGCTCGACGGCGGCCCGGGTGCGCGGGTGCATCGGGAACAGCACCGGGGTGCCGGCCCGGGCGATCCGGTCGAGCTCGGCGAGGACGGCGCCGAGCGCCTCGGCGGTGTCGGTGTTCTCCGGCCGGTGCACGGTGGCCAGGACGTAGCCGTCGGCGGTGAGGCCGTGCGCGGCGAGCAGGGCGGCCCGGGCGGCGGCGTCCGGCAGCGAGCCGCGGACCACCTCGACGACGGTGTTGCCGGTGAGCGCGATCCGCTCCTCGGCGAGGGACTCGGCGCGCAGGTTGGCGGCGTTGTCGGGGGTGGCCGCGCACAGCAGGTCGGCGACGTGGTCGACCATCACCCGGTTGTGCTCCTCGGGCATCGCCCGGTCGAAGCTGCGCAGCCCGGCCTCGACGTGCACCAGCGGGATGTCCCGGGCGTTGGCGGCCAGGGCGCCGGCCAGGGTGGCGTTGGTGTCGCCCTGGACGACGACGGCGGCCGGGCGGTCCTCGGCGAAGGCGGCGTCGAGCTGGCCGAGGGACCGGGCGATCTGGCCGGCCCTCGGGCGGCCGCCGACGCCGGTGAGCAGTTCGGGGCGGGGCAGGCCGAGGTCGCGCAGGAAGCGGCCGGACATCGCCTCGTCCCAGTGCTGGCCGGTGTGCAGCAGGCGGGTGGCGGGGCCGAGCTCGTGGATCAGCGGGGCGAGCTTGACCAGTTCGGGGCGGGTGCCGAGGACGACGGCGACGCTGGCGGGGGCGAGCGGGCGGTCGGCGGCGGGCTTCGGGGACGGGCACGCGGACATGGCGGATCGGCTCCGTTCTCGGGGCGGGGGACGGCGGGGAGGGGTGCGCGGGGGGTCAGGACTCGAGCGCGGTGGGGGCGCCGAGGGCGACCTTCTCGGCGTTGCGCCGGGTCTTGGCCCAGCCGTTGCGGCCGAGCAGCAGGCGGACGGCGGCCCGGGTGGCGACCACGAACAGGTGGTAGGCGTAGAGCCAGACCAGGACGCCCCAGAGCAGGCCGGCGGCCCGGCGGCGGTCGGGGTGGACCAGCCGGCGGTAGGCCGGGCCCCAGAAGACCATCGGCAGGGTGGCGAGCACGAAGGCGAGCGCCATCCACGGGCCGTAGCGCAGCTGGAAGTCGGCGGTCTCCGCGGGGAAGAGCGCCAGGCCCGCCCCGGTGATCGCCAGCGACAGCGGGGTGAGGACGACCAGCAGCACGCAGACCACCGGCTGGAGGAAGGTGTAGAGCACCTCGGCCTTGCCGGCGGGCCCGTAGTGGCGCGAGCGCAGCACCCGGCCGGTGTAGCGCAGGCACTGCATGTTGCCCTGCGCCCAGCGGGTGCGCTGGGTGAGGAAGCGCCGCCAGGAGACCAGCGCCTCCTGGGAGACGTTGGCCTCGGTGACATGGGTGAGGCGCCAGCCGGCCAGTCGCAGGTCGAGGCCGGACTCGTAGTCCTCCAGCAGGGCGCGCTCGGGCCAGGGGCGGCCCTCGCGGCCCTCCTCGGCGGTGAGCGAGTCCAGGGCGGTGAGCCGGACGAACTGGCCGTTGCCGCCGAGGCCGACGCTGCCGGTGCGCCGGCGCAGCAACTGCATGCCGGCGTTGTTGGCCTGGAACTCGACGTCCTGCATCCGGACCAGGGCGCGGGCCGCCGCGTTGGCGGCGCGGCCGCGGCCGGGCAGCGGACGTTCGTCCTCGGCGTTGCGCATCCGTACGCCGATCTGCACGGCGCCGGTGTCGGGGCGGCCCATCGCGCGGTCGTTGCAGACCTGTTCGAGGGTGCCGGGGTCGAGCCGCCCGTCGGCGTCGACCACGCCGAGGACCACCCGGGAGCGGTCGGTGCCGGGCGGCAGCCAGGCGGAGATCTCCCGGTAGGCGGCGTTGAGGGCGGCGCCCTTGCCGATCCGGGCGTGCGGGCGGCGGCGCTGGACGAGGTGGACGCGCGCGTCGCGGCCGGCGGCGGCGAGCACCAGTTCGCGGGTGGCGTCCTCGCTGTCGTCGTCGATCACCCACAGGTGGGCGGCGGGGGCGACGGCCCGCAGGCCCGCGAGGGTCTGGGTGATCACCGTCTCCTCGTCCCGGCAGGGGACCACCAGGTGCCACTGGAAGGCGGCGGGGTCGCCGGGGGCGGCCGGGGTGCTGTGCCGGAAGGCGTGCCGGGAGCCGGCCCAGTAGACCAGGAAGCGGCCGAACACCAGGACCATGTAGCAGAGCAGGGCCAGCGAGATCAGCCCGCCGAGCTGGAGGAACCCCTCGCGTCGCGTCTCGACGAACAGGCGCAGGGCGTCGGGCATGGCGAGGCGCTCCTCATGATCGAAGGTGATTTGTCTCCTAGGGGTGCGAATCAATGCTTCATTGCGGTCTGATGTCGCTAAATCGATAGTAAACAGAGGAAACTGCCCAACTCGGGCAAAGTGGTGGTTCTCACCCCGTGAGGAGCCCCCGGCCCCGCTCCGTAGACTGTGGTCGTGAGCGACAAGGCCGACCCGAACCCGTACACCCTCCGCCCCGCCGACGGCGGCACCGGCGACGCCCTGCGCGACGTCGAGGCGGAACTCTCCGAGCGCTGGCCGGAGAACAAGCTGGAGCCCTCGCTCGACCGGATCGAGGCCCTGATGGACATCCTGGGCCAGCCCCAGCGGTCCTTCCCCTCCATCCACGTCACCGGCACCAACGGCAAGACCTCCACCGCCCGGATGATCGAGCAGCTGCTCGGCGTCTTCGAGCTGCGCACCGGCCGCTACACCAGTCCGCACGTGGAGAGCGTCACCGAGCGGATCACCCTGGACGGCGCCCCGATCACCCCCGAGCGGTTCGTCGAGGTCTACCGCGACATCGAGCCCTACGTGCGGATGGTCGACGAGCGCGAGCCGGTCGCGATGTCCTTCTTCGAGGTGCTCACCGGCATGGCCTACGCGGCCTTCGCCGACGCCCCGGTGGACGTCGCCGTGGTCGAGGTCGGCATGGGCGGCTCCTGGGACGCCACCAACGTCATCGACGCCGCCGTCGCCGTGATCACCCCGATCGGCCTGGACCACACCGACAAGCTGGGGGAGACCACCGGCGAGATCGCCGTCGAGAAGTCCGGGATCATCAAGCCCGGCTCGGTCGCCGTCGTCGCCCAGCAGCAGCTCGACGCCGCCCAGACCATCCTGCGCCGCGCCGTCGAGGTCGACGCCACGGTCGCCCGCGAGGGCATGGAGTTCGGCGTCATCCGCCGCGAACTCGCCGTCGGCGGCCAGCTGGTGACCCTGCGCGGACTCGGCGGCGAGGAGTACGAGGACGTCTTCCTGCCGCTGCACGGCGAGTACCAGGCGCACAACGCCGCCCTCGCGCTGGCCGCCGTCGAGGCGTTCTTCGGCGTCGGCGGCGCCCGCGGCGGGCAGCTCGACGCCGACAAGGTCCGCCAGGCGTTCTCCGGCGTCACCTCCCCGGGCCGGCTGGAGGTCGTCAGGCGCAGCCCCACCATCGTCCTGGACGCCGCCCACAACCCGCACGGCGCCCGGGCCACCGTCGCCGCGCTCACCGAGTCCTTCGGCTTCACCCGGCTGGTCGGCGTCATCGGCACCAGCGGGGACAAGGACGTGTCCGGCCTGCTGGAGGCCTTCGAGCCGGTCCTCGCCGAGGTCGTCGTCACCCGCAACTCCACCCACCGCGCGATGGACGTGGACGAGCTGGCCGCGCTCGCGGTCGAGATCTTCGGCGAGGAGCGCGTCCAGGTCGAGCCCCGGCTCGACGACGCCATCGCCGCCGCCGTCACCCTGGCCGAGGAGGAGGGCGACCTCGGCGGCGCCGGGGTGCTGGTCACCGGTTCGGTCATCACGGTGGGCGAGGCCCGCCTGCTGCTCGGGAGGAAGTGACGATGAGGACGCTCTGCTCCTCGACACTGATCGGCGAGGCCCTCGTGGTGCTCTTCGCGGCGCTGGTCGCGATGCAGCTCTCCGACGTGTCCACCGCCGCGCTGTGGACGGTCAGCGGCATCGCGATGGCACTGTGCGTGCTGCTCTGCGGCATGATCACCCGCCCCGGCGCGGTCGCCGTCGGCTGGGCCCTGCAGCTCGCGCTGATCGCCAGCGGCTTCGTCGTGCCGACCATGTTCGCGCTCGGCGCGGTCTTCGCCGGCCTGTGGTGGTGCTCGGTGCACTACGGCCGCAGGATCGACGAGATCAAGGCCGCCCGGGCCGCCGCCGCGACCGCCTGAGACGGCCCCCGGACCGGGTCCGGCGCGTCCGCTCACGCAAGGTAGCCTCTGCGGTAGTCGCACGCCGCACGCGGACCCGCGCGTGCGCGCCGAACCCGAATTCCCCAGGAGACGCCCCGTGTCCCAGCGCACTCTCGTCCTGCTCAAGCCCGACGCCGTCAAGCGCGGCCTGGCCGGCGAGATCATCAGCCGCATCGAGCGCAAGGCCGGCTGGCGGCTCGCCGCCGTCGAGCTGCGCACCTTCGACCGGGCGACGCTGGAGCAGCACTACGCGGAGCACGTCGGCCGCCCGTTCTACGAGCCGCTGCTGGAGTTCATGACCTCCGGCCCGTCCATCGCCCTGATCGTCGAAGGCGAGGAGGTCATCGCCGGCATCCGGATGCTGGCCGGCGCCACCAACCCGCTGGAGGCCGGGGCCGGCACCATCCGCGGCGACTACGCGACGATCACCCGCGAGAACCTGATCCACGCCTCCGACTCGGTCGGGTCCGCCGAGCGCGAGATCAAGATCTTCTTTCCCGCGCACGCCTGATCCGACCGGGCGCGACGGCCACCAGGGACCTTCGGAAGGCCCCGGTCGGGACCATTGGCCCGGCCGGGGCATTCTTATCGGGAAATAGGGAACCAGGCCCTCCGACACGGCGTCCCAATGCCCGGAGAAGCGATCACGCCCCGGACAATGGACGGTATGCCCCACGTCGACGTCCGTGCCGACCGGCGTGACTACGATGGACGCGACTCAAGGGCCCGGTAAGGCAGCTCAGCTGGTCGCCGCCCATCCGTGGGCGCGCACACCGTCCACCCCACATGACTCCGAGCCCGGGAAAGGCACCCCACCCCATGGCGAGCAACCTGTCGTTCATCGGCCGCGACTTGGCGATCGACCTCGGAACTGCCAACACGCTGGTGTACGTCAGGGGCAAGGGCATCGTCCTCAACGAGCCGTCGGTGGTGGCGGTCAACACCAACACCGGGGGCATCCTCGCGGTGGGCTCCGAGGCCAAGAAGATGATCGGCCGCACCCCCGGCAACATCGTCGCCATCCGCCCGCTCAAGGACGGCGTGATCGCCGACTTCGAGATCACCGAGCGGATGCTGCGCTACTTCATCCTCAAGGTGCACCGCCGCCGCTTCCTCGCCCGCCCCCGGGTCGTCGTCTGCGTCCCCTCCGGCATCACCGGCGTCGAGCGCCGCGCCGTCATCGAGGCCTCCCTCCAGGCCGGCTGCCGCCAGGTGCACATCATCGAGGAGCCGATGGCCGCCGCCATCGGCGCCGGGCTGCCCGTCCACGAGCCCACCGGCAACATGGTCGTCGACATCGGCGGCGGCACCACCGAGGTCGCCGTCATCTCGCTCGGCGGCATCGTCACCGCCCAGTCCATCCGGGTCGCCGGCGACGAGCTGGACAACGCCATCGTCCAGCACATCAAGAAGGAGTACTCGCTGCTCCTCGGCGAGCGCAGCGCCGAACAGATCAAGATGAGCATCGGCTCCGCCTTCGGCCTGGAGGGCGAGAAGGACGAGCACGCCGAGATCCGCGGCCGCGACCTGGTCAGCGGCCTGCCCAAGACCGTCGTCATCTCCGCCGCCGAGGTCCGCGAGGCCATCGACGAGCCGGTCAACTCGATCATCGACGCGGTCAAGACCACCCTCGACCAGTGCCCGCCCGAGCTGGCCGGCGACGTCATGGACCGGGGCATCGTGCTCACCGGCGGCGGCGCCCTGCTGCGCGGACTGGACGAGCGGCTGCGCCGGGAGACCGGCATGCCGATCCACATCGCGGAGAACCCGCTGGACTCCGTCGCACTCGGCTCCGGCAAGTGCGTCGAGGAGTTCGAGGCGCTCCAGCAGGTACTCGACGCCGCGCCGCGCCGTTAGCAGAACCGACACACCAGCCGAACTGACGGGCCCCCGCCCGGGTCCACACCCCGGGGAGGCGGCCAGGGGTACGAAGGGGCAGTACCAGCACCGTGAGGGACACACGAGAGAGCCGGCTGCTGCTCATCCTGCTGGTGGCCGTCGCCTTCGCACTGATCACCGTGGACATCAAGGGCGGTGAGAGCTCCCCGCTCGGCGGCGCCCGGCGCGCGGCCGCCACCGTCCTCGGCCCGGTCGAACGCGCCGCCGCCAGCGCCGTCGACCCGGTCGCCGACACGGTGCGCGCCTTCCGCGACGCCGCCTCCGACAGCGGCCGCACCGACCAGCTCGCCCGCGAGAACACCGAGCTGCGCCAGAAGCTCGCCTCCTCCGACATGGCCGGCGGGCGCACCAAGCAGCTCGACGACCTGCTGCGCACCGCCGGCGCCGGCGGCTACACCGTCAAGGCCGCGCAGACCATCGCGATCGGCCCGGCCCAGGGCTTCTCCTGGACCATCACCATCGACGCCGGCAGCGACGACGGCCTCACCCGCGACATGACCGTCATCAACGGCCAGGGCCTGGTCGGCCGGATCACCACCGTCGCCCCGACCACCGCCACCGTGCTGCTCGCCTCCGACCCCGGCTTCACCGCCGGCACCCGGCTGGAGGGCACCGGCGAGATCGGCTTCGCCGCCGGCGGCGGCACCAGCGCCATGAAGGTCTCGCTGCTCAACGGCAAGGCCCAGGTCAAGGAGGGCGACCGGCTGGTCACCTTCGGCTCGCAGAGCGGCCGTCCGTTCGTCCCCGGCGTCCCGGTCGGCAAGGTCGTCGAGGTCGAGGCCAACCCCGGGCAGCTCACCAAGACCGTCCTGGTCGAGCCCTTCGTCCAGTTCACCCGGCTCGACCTGGTCGGTGTGGTCGTCGTCCCGCCGCGCACCGACCCGCGCGACGCCGTCCTGCCGCCCGCCCCCGCGCCGGCCGCCCAGGGCCAGGCCGCCCCCGCGGCGCCCGCCGCACCGGCCGTGCCGGCCGCCCCCGCCGTCCCGGCCGCCGTCCCGCCCGCCAAGCCCACTGGGGGGAACTGAGCCATGCGCCTCGCCCGCATCCCCGTCTCCGCCGTGCTGATCCTGCTCGGCCTGCTGCTGCAGGTCAGCGTCTTCGGCCGGCTGCAACTGCCCGGAGCCACCCCCGACATACTGCTGCTCGTGGTCGTCGGCCTCGCCCTGGTCTACGGCCCGACCGGCGGCTGCCTGGTCGGCTTCGCGGCCGGCCTGCTCGCCGACCTCGCCCCGCCCTCCGACCACGCCATCGGCCGCTACGCGCTGGTGCTCTGCCTGATGGGCTACGCCGCCGGGCTGCTGCGCCCCGAGCACGGCCGCCAGCGCTCGGTCTCCAGCGCGCTGCTGGTGGTGGCCGGCGCCGCGATCGCCTCCACCCTGCTGTACGCGATGGTCGGCGCGCTGGTCGGCGACACCGCCGCCCGCCACGTCGGGCTCGGCCAGCTGGTGTTCACCGCCCTGCTCTACGACCTGCTGCTCGCCCCCTTCGTGGTGCCCGCCGTGATGGTGGTCGCCCGCCGCTTCGGCAAGGACCCGCTGGCCGTCGCCGACGACGACGAGGGCGGCCCCGGCCTCGGCACCCTGGCCCGCTACCGCACCACCCGCGACGCCGGCACCGGCCCGGCCTACAAGAAGAAGCGCCTGCTCGGCGCGGTCAAGCGCCCGTAGCCCCCGGCCCCGGCCGAAGCGACCAGCCCGCCCGCCCTGTTCTGTTTTGGAGCGCACGAGACGTGAGCAACATCCCCGAGACCGGCCGTACCCGGCGGGTGACGATCCGTCTGGTGGTGCTGCAGATCCTGGTGCTCTCGCTGCTCGCCACCCTCGGCGGACGGCTGTGGTACCTGCAGATCCGCAACGCCAGCGTCTACACCGCCAAGGCGACCGGCAACCACATCCGCGAGGTCGTCGAACCGGCCGTGCGCGGCGAGATCCTGGACGCCTCCGGACGCATCCTCGCCGGCAACGAGACCAAACTGGTCGTCTCGGTCAGCCGCACCTCGCTGCTCCAGCAGAAGGACGGCGGCAAGGAGGTGCTGGGCCGGCTCGCCGAGGTGCTCGGCATGCCGGCCAAGGACGTCCAGGAGAAGGTCCGGCTCTGCGACGCCAAGACCCCGCAGCCCTGCTGGAACGGCTCGCCCTACCAGCCGATCCCGGTCACCAAGGAGGCGACCACCCAGCAGGCGATGCAGATAATGGAGCGCCGCGAGGACTTCCCCGGCGTCACCGCCCAGCCCACCGCCGTGCGGCACTACACCGGCGCCGAGGGCGCCAACCTCGCCCAGGTGCTGGGCTACCTCTCGCCGGTCACCGACGAGGAGGTCTCCAAGACCGCCGACAAGGCGGGCCTGGACCGCTACCTGCCGGCCGACCAGATCGGCCGCGCCGGGCTGGAGTCCGTCTACGACCGCGACCTGCGCGGCACCGCCGGCATCACCAAGCTGGAGGTGGACAACCTCGGACGGGTCATCGGCACCGCCGACGAGGCCGCCCCGCAGACCGGCAACAACCTGGTGACCAGCATCGACGCCCGGGTGCAGAAAGTCGTCGAGGACAACCTGGCGCAGGCGATGGCCGACGCCCGCAAGACCTGGGACAAGAACACCCAGCGCAACTACGAGGCGGACTCGGGCGCCGCGGTCGTGATGGACGTGCGCACCGGGCAGATCGTCGCGATGGCCAGTGCCCCGACCTACGACCCCAACCTGTGGCAGGGCGGCATCTCCGGCAAGGACTACCAGGCGCTGACCAGCAAGGACTCCAACTTCCCGCTGCTGAACCGGGCCATACAGGGCCAGTCCGCCCCCGGCTCCACCTTCAAGGTGGTCTCCACCGCCGCCGCCGCGCAGGCCGGCTACGCGCTCAACGGCAACTACCCCTGCCCGAGCAGCGTGACCATCGGCGGGCGCGAGTTCAAGAACTTCGAGAGCCAGGGCCACGGCTCGATCACCCTGGCCCGGGCCCTGGAGGTCTCCTGCGACACCGTCTTCTACGGCCTCGCCTACGACCAGTGGACGGCCGACGGCGGCATCAAGCCGAAGAAGGACGCCGGCGACTGGTTCTACAAGACCGCCCACCAGTTCGGCCTCGGCGCCAAGACCGGCATCGACCTGCCCTCCGAGGCCACCGGCCGGGTGCCGGACCGCCAGTGGAAGCAGTCCTTCTACGACGCCAACAAGGACGCCTGGTGCCGGCAGGCCGAGAAGGGCGGCAAGGAGTACGCGGACCTCATCGCCAAGGAGAACTGCGTCGACGGCTACGTGCTGCGCGCCGGTGACGCCGTCAACTACGCGATCGGCCAGGGCGACACCCTGGTCACCCCGCTGCAGATGGCGCGGATCTACGCGGCGCTCGCCAACGGGGGAACGCTCTGGCGGCCGACCGTCGCCAAGGCGGTGATAAGCCCGAGCGGAGAGCTGGTCCGCGAGATCGCCCCGCAGGCGGACGGCAAGCTGCCGACCGACGCCAAGACGCTCCAGTACATCGACGAGGCGACCAAGGGCGTCGTCTCCACCGGTACCGCCGCCTGGAAGTTCACCGGTGCCGGCTGGCCGCAGGACAAGATCGAGCTGCACGCCAAGACCGGCACCGCCGAGGTCGAGGGCAAGCAGACCACCTCGTACCTGACCACCTACAGCCGCGACTACGCGGTCGTGATGACGATAAGCCAGGGCGGCACCGGCTCCGGCGGCTCCGGCGACGCGATCCGGCGCATCTACCAGGCGCTGTACGGCGTCGACGACAAGGGCGCCATCGACCAGGGCAAGGCGCTGCTGCCCACGCCGCAGACCGAGCTGCCGAAGTTCAACCCGGACGGCACCGCGATCATCAAGCCGGCCTCGTTCGCCGGTGCCGCCGGTGCCGACGCGGCCGACGGCGCGGTCCCGGGCGGCCCCGGTGCGGGCTCCGGCCCGTCGCGGGCCTTCCTGGACCCGGCGCAGCCCGACGGCCCCGCCCCGGTGCTCGTGATGGCCTCGGCCGCCGTCGAACCCAACCGCTCCACCGGAAGGGGCCGGGCATGACCTCCTACGGCTCGTACCGCCAGCTGCGCCTCGCGCCGCAGCGCGGCGGGGTGCCCAAGGCGCTGGCCAAGGACTCCCCGCTGTGGCGGATCGACTGGATACTGCTGCTGGCCGCGGTCGTCCTGTCGCTGGGCAGCTCGCTGCTGGTCTGGTCGGCGACCCGGGGCCGGGACACGCTGACCCACGGCGACCCGCAGTACTTCCTGTTCCGGCACCTGACCAACGTCCTGATCGGGGCGGTGCTGTGCGCGGTGGTGATAGCGATAGGGAGCCGGCGGTTCCGGACGGTCGTGCCGTTCCTGTACGCCGGTGTGATCGTGCTGCTGCTGGCCACGCTGAGCCCGCTCGGCTCGACCATCAACGGCCAGCACTCCTGGATCCAGCTGGGCGGCGGCTTCTCGGTGCAGCCGGCCGAGTTCGCCAAGGTGGCGATCGTGCTGTCGATGGCGGTCGTGCTGTCCGACCAGGTGGACGCGGGGGAGCGGGAGTTCCCGGCGAACAAGGCGGTGTTCCGGGCGCTGATCTGGGCGACGCTGCCGATGGCCATAGTGATGCTGATGCCGGACGCCGGCTCGGTGATGGTGATGGCCGTCATCGTGCTGGGCATCCTGCTGGCCTCCGGCGCGGCCAACCGCTGGGTGTTCGGGCTGATCCTGGCCGGCGTCGGCGGCTGCGTGGCGATCTGGAAGCTCGGTGTGCTGAGCAAGTACCAGATCGACCGCTTCGCGGCCTTCGCCAACCCGGCGCTCGACCCGTCCGGCGTCGGCTACAACACCGCGCAGGCCCGGATCGCGATCGGCTCCGGCGGGCTGACCGGCAAGGGCCTGTTCCACGGGACCCAGACCACCGGGCAGTTCGTGCCGGAGCAGCAGACCGACTTCGTGTTCACGGTGGCCGGCGAGGAGCTGGGCTTCCTCGGCGCGATGGCGATCATCGTGCTGCTCGGCGTGGTGCTGTGGCGGGCCTGCCGGATCGCCCGCCACGCCACCGACCTGTACGGCACCATCGTGGCGGCCGGGGTGGTCGCCTGGTTCGCCTTCCAGGGCTTCGAGAACATAGGGATGTGCCTGGGCATCATGCCGGTGGCCGGCATCCCGCTGCCGTTCGTCTCCTACGGGGGCTCGTCGATGTTCTCGACCTGGGCGGCGATCGGGTTGCTGCAGGCGGTGCAGAGCCAGCGGCCGATAGCGGCCTGAGCCTGCGAGGAGGGCCGGTCCGGGGTTCCCCCCGGGCCGGCCCTCCTTCCTTCGCATCCGTTCCGCGGACTCGTTCAGGCGGGGGGCAGCAGGAGGTCGGCGGCGGCGAACACCGCCCGGGTCTGGTGGGCGACCTGGGTCTCCACCGGCACCCAGCGGGCGCCCAGCCGGTGCAGGCCCTCCAGGCTCGCCCCGACGATCCCCCGGGCGCGCGCCCGGGCCGCGTCCGCCGCCGGGCCGCCGCAGTCCGCGAGCAGCCGCAGCAGCATCGAGGCGATCCGCAGCGGCACCCGCTCGGCCGCGATCCGGGCGGCCGTCACCCGGGACACCGTCAGCGGCGCCGACGACCAGTGGGCGAGCCAGTCGTCCACCACCGGCCGGCAGACCGCCAGGTTGAACTCGACGGCGCGCAGCAGCGGCCCGTACGCCACCCCGGCGTGCGGCGGCACCAGCGGCAGCAGCGTGGTCAGCTCGGCGACCCGGCCGCCCAGCCGGTCGGCGCAGGCCCCGACGGCGGCGCGCACGTCCGGCGCCGGGCGGGCGTCGCCGACCGCGTCGATCGCCCACATCGGCACCTCCAGCACCGCCGTGGTACCGCCGTACCGGCCCGCGTACGACCAGGTGGACAGCTCGGGGCGGTCCGGAAGGGGCTGGCGGCGGCGCCCCGGCGCGGGCATCACATAGCTGCCCGGGGCCGGGCTGTCCCAGCCGACCGCGTCGTAGGAGTCGACGTCCAGCGGGATGCCGCCGCGCGCCACCGAGCGGGCGAAGCGGTCGGCCAGGGCCGGCAGCGGCCGGGTGAGCTGCACGAACGCGCCGCCGAAGTCCACGCCGTGCAGCGAGCACTGGAGCGCCGGGCGCAGCTCGTCGATCAGCCCGGTGAGCACCCGGCTCTCCGGCATCGGCGCCAGCGGGCCGTCCGGGTGCGGCAGCAGCTCGGGCTGCTCGTGGAAGGCCGGCCGGAAGAAGTGCTCGTAGTGCCGGGCGGCGGTGAGCGGGCCGTGCAGCCAGCCCTCGTTGAGCGCGGCGCCGTCCGGGTCCAGGCAGAGCAGGACGTGCCAGCCGACCCCAGGGCGGGGCGGCAGCTCCAGCACCCGCTCGGCCAGCCGGACGGCCGCGGCCACGCCGACCGGCTCGTTGGGGTGCGGCCCGCCGACGGCCAGGACCGTCCGCTCCCCGTCGTCCACCGAGAGCAGGACCAGCGGGCGCCCCGCCCGGGAGCGGCCCACCTCGCGGACCCGGCAGCGCCCGGGGTGGCGGCGGGCCAGCCGGCGGGCGGCGGCGATCGCGCGCGCCACCCCCGGATAGGTCCCGGTGTCCTGCCGCGGGGCTTCGATCCGGCGCGTCCGCCGGCCCGTGTCGGTCATGGCTCTCCTGTCCTCGGGGGCGGGCGGGGCGGCGCGGCCGGGGGGCTCGGCCGGGGGAGGGTGCGGGGGTCGCGCCGGGCCCTCCCGGCGCGGCCGGTGCGCGCGCGGCCGACTCCCTGTCCCGGGGACGCACTGGACCTTCCGGTGGAGCCTTGCCAGTACCGCACGCGGCCTCGGAGCGTGTCAACAGTCGTCGGGCACCCGCGGTGGGGCCGCGGTGGGCCCGTGGTGGGACGCCGGTGGGGCCGCGTTCACGTGCGGGATCCGCCGCCCGGGGCGGGCGGCGGCGGCCCCGCGGCGGCCCCGCGGCGGCCCCGCGGCGGCCCCGCGGCGGACCTCGGCCGGGCCGCGGGCCATGCCGGTTCGGCTACCCTTGAGGGTCACCCCTCCCAGCCGTCGCCCCCGCCAAGTGCGCGGCGGTCCCGAACGTCGTAAGGGTTCCTAGTACACATGACTGTCGAATCGGTCTTCCCACGCCTGGAGGCCCTCCTCCCGCACGTCCAGAAGCCGATCCAGTACGTCGGCGGCGAGCTGAACTCGACCGTCAAGGACTGGGACGCCTGCGACGTCCGCTGGGCGCTGATGTACCCCGACGCCTACGAGGTCGGCCTGCCCAACCAGGGCGTCATGATCCTCTACGAGGTGCTCAACGAGCAGGAGGGCGTCCTGGCCGAGCGCACCTACAGCGTCTGGCCGGACCTTGAGGCGCTGATGCGCGAGCACGGCGTCCCCCAGTTCACCGTGGACGCCCACCGGCCGGTGCGCGCCTTCGACGTGTTCGGGCTGTCCTTCTCCACCGAGCTCGGCTACACCAACATGCTGGCCGCGCTCGACCTGGCCGGCATCCCGCTGGACGCCCGCGACCGCACCGACGAGGACCCGGTCGTGCTGGCCGGCGGCCACGCCGCGTTCAACCCCGAGCCGATCGCGGACTTCATCGACTGCGCGGTGATCGGCGACGGCGAGCAGGCCGTGCTCGACATCACCAGGATCGTCCGGGAGTGGAAGGCCGAGGGGCGCCCCGGCGGGCGGGACGAGCTGCTGCTGCGGCTGGCCCGCACCGGCGGCGTCTACGTGCCGAAGTTCTACGACGTCGAGTACCTGGCCGACGGCCGGATCGGGCGCGTGGTGCCGAACGCCCCCGGCGTGCCGTGGCGGGTCTCCAAGCACACCGTGATGGACCTCGACGAGTGGCCCTACCCGAAGCAGCCGCTCGTCCCGCTCGCCGAGACCGTCCACGAGCGGATGTCCGTCGAGATCTTCCGCGGCTGCACCCGCGGCTGCCGCTTCTGCCAGGCCGGCATGATCACGCGCCCCGTGCGGGAGCGAAGCATCACCGGCATCGGCGAGATGGTCGAGCGCGGGCTCAAGGCGACCGGCTTCGAGGAGGTCGGCCTGCTGTCGCTGTCCTCCGCGGACCACACCGAGATCGGGGACGTCGCCAAGGGCCTGGCCGACCGCTACGCCGACGACAAGATCGGCCTGTCGCTGCCGTCCACCCGGGTCGACGCCTTCAACATCGACCTCGCCAACGAGCTCAGCCGCAACGGCCGCCGCTCCGGCCTCACCTTCGCCCCCGAGGGCGGCAGTGAGCGCATGCGCAAGGTGATCAACAAGATGGTGTCGGAGGAGGACCTCATCCGCACCGTCGCCACCGCCTACGGCAACGGCTGGCGCCAGGTGAAGCTGTACTTCATGTGCGGCCTGCCCACCGAGACCGACGAGGACGTGCTCCAGATCGGCGAGATGGCGAAGAACGTCATCCAGAAGGGCCGCGAGGTCACCGGCCAGAACGACATCCGCTGCACCGTCTCCATCGGCGGGTTCGTGCCCAAGCCGCACACCCCGTTCCAGTGGGCCCCGCAGCTGTCCGCCGAGGCCACCGACGCCCGCCTGGCCAAGCTGCGCGACTCGATCCGCGGCGACCGCAAGTACGGCAAGAACATCGGCTACCGCTACCACGACGGCAAGCCCGGCATCGTCGAGGGCCTGCTCTCCCGCGGCGACCGCCGGATCGGCGCGGTCATCCGCGCGGTCTACGAGGACGGCGGCCGCTTCGACGGCTGGCGCGAGCACTTCTCCTACGACCGCTGGATGGCCTCCGCCGAGAAGGGCCTGGCCGGCACCGGCGTCGACGTCGACTGGTACACCACCCGCGAGCGCGGCTACGAGGAGGTCCTGCCCTGGGACCACCTGGACAGCGGTCTCGACAAGGACTGGCTGTGGGAGGACTGGCAGGACGCCCTGGAGGAGGTCGAGGTCGACGACTGCCGCTGGACCCCGTGCTTCGACTGCGGCGTCTGCCCGCAGCTCGGACTCGATATCCAGATCGGCCCCACCGGCAAGAAGCTCCTCCCGCTCACCGTGGTGAACAAGTAGTAGCAATACCGTAGCCCCCGACAGAGATATCTCTGTCGGGGGCTACGCCATCTCAAACGGGACTTGCATGAGTGATGTTGCCAGTGAGATGGTGGATATATACATCATGAGAGGTGGTGTAATATATGTCGAAGACCGTGATCGATATCGATGACGAGGCTCTGGCTCTGGCTGCCGAGGTGCTTGGCACGACCACCAAGAAGGACACGGTCAACGCGGCCCTGATCGAGATAGGGGCGAGGCGTCGCAGGGAGCTCGCACTGCAGGAGTTGGTGCGGCTCGCTGAGGGCGGCGCCTTCGACCGGGTCCTGGAGCCGGGCTTCAAGGACGAGGCGTGGCGAGGAAAGCAGGGTGGGGCCGAGTGGGAGAGCGCGACGACTTCCTGATCGATTCGTCTGCGGCGGCGCGGCTGCTGACGCGGCCGACGGCGCTGGCCGCGTGGAGCGAGGCTCTGACTTCCGGGTGGGTCGGCATGTGTTCGGCAGTCGAGGCCGAACTGCTCTACTCGGCCCGTTCGGTCTCCGAGATGCGGGCGATGTCGGCGCAGTTCGATCGGCTGTACACATGGTGGGTCATGCCGGACGACGTGTGGCGCCGTGTCCGGGCGCTGCGGTTCACGCTGGCCGAATCGGGGGCCCACCGCCCTGCGGGTGTGGTTGACCTGCTCCTGGCCGCGACTGCCTTGCATCACGGGTTGACCGTGCTGCACTACGACCGGGATTTCGAGACGCTCGCCAAGCACACCGAGCTCAAGACCCGGTGGCTCGCGGAGCCCGGTTCGTTGGACTGAGGGGCGGCTGCCGCCCGGGGGCGGGGCGAGGGGTGGGCCGGGGCGCGTACCCTTTGAGGTGACAGCGTCCGGACAGTGGCGGGAAAACGCCTCCGCTGCGGACGGGGAAAAACTGACGAAGGACTGAGCGACCCTGGCACGCCGTACGCCCGACGGTCCGCCGCCCGCGCCGACGGTGCAGCGGATCCGTCTCCGCTACACCAAGCGCGGCCGGCTCCGCTTCACCAGCCACCGCGACTTCCAGCGCGCCTTCGAGCGCGCCCTGCGCCGGTCGGCGGTGCCGATGGCCTACTCGGCCGGCTTCACCCCGCACCCCAAGGTGTCCTACGCCAACGCGGCACCGACCGGTGTGGCCAGCGAGGCGGAGTACCTGGAGATCGGACTCGCCGCCCCCCGTGACCCCGAGGAGCTGCGCGTCCTGCTGGACGAGTCGCTGCCCAGGGGCCTCGACGTGATCGACGCGGTCGAGGTGCGCACGTCCAACTTCGTGGAGCGCCTGGAGGCCTCCGAATGGCGGGTCCGGCTCGACGGGGTCGAGCCGCAGGAGGCGGACCGCGCGGCCGCGGCGTTCCTCGCCGAGGAGCGGGTCGAGGTCGAACGCCTCACCAAGAACGGCGTCCGGGTCTTCGACGCGCGCGGTGCGGTGGCGGCTCTCGAAGTCCTCCCGCCGCAGGTCGACGGCGGTGCGGACGCAGCGGGTGAAGAGGCCCGCGATGTTCGGACCGGGCGTCCCTGTGCGATACTGCGCCTGGTAGTACGACACGCCACACCCGCCGTACGACCCGACGACGTGTTGTCCGGTCTCCGTGCGACGGCCGACCTGGCGCCGCCGGTCCCCGCAGAGGTGACCAGGCTGGCGCAGGGGCCGCTCGACGAGGGGACCGGCACGGTGACCGACCCGTTGGCGCTCGACCGCGCCGCGGCCCCGGCCGGCCCTGTGGCCACCGGCGAGCCGCGCGCAACCGCGTCCGCCTAGCGGGCGGAGGCCGGGTCCAGTTCCCCACTGGGCCCGCTGGTCCTCCAGGCCCCCGCGGCTCCCCAGGGGAGCGAGCGTCGTCGAAGCACAGGCCGGCCTCTTGCGGCCCGCCGACCCCGACGGTCGGTGGGCCCGAGGACCCCGTCCGGGAGCCACCCGGGGTTGGGGGACGGCGCAGCTTGGGAAAACCTCAGAAGACTGGTCAGACCAGAAGACTTTCGACACCCCGCCGAGCGCGGGGCGCCGAGCGAGACTACGAGCCCCTGTGCGGCCTCGCGTCCGCGCGGCGGCACCGTGAAAGGGTCCGGCCCGAGCATCGTCGCGATGCCGGCCGGCCACCGGTGCCGCGCCGTGCCCGGATGCGGAGCCCGGGGGCCTGACGGGAGATCCACCCGCATGCTCGAGAACACCGATCCGCAGCAGTCTGCGGCAACGGAACACAACGACACCGCCGCTGCCGGCGGGGAGGGCGCGTCCGCCGCGCCGCCGCGCCGGCGCCGCCGCGCGGTCTCCCGCCCGGCCGGAGCGCCGCAGGGCGCGGCCGCGGAGAGCGCCGAGACGGTCATCGCGGCCGAGGAGCCGGCGCCGGTCGCGGCCGAGCCCGAGCCCGCCGCCGAGCCGGTGGCGGAGAAGCCGGTGCGCGCCCGCCGCACCCGCAAGCGCGCCGAGGCGCCCGCCGGTGCGCCCGAGGCCACCGCCATCGTGGTCACCGCGCCGGAGGCCGACGAAGCCCCGGTCGCGACCGAGGAGCCGGAGAAGGCCGAGAAGCCGGAGAAGCCCGTGCGGGCCCGCCGGACCCGCAAGAAGGCCGAGACCGCGCCGGCCGAGGAGCCGGTGCAGGCCGTCGCCGCCGCCGAGCCCGAGCCCGAGCCCGAGCCCGAGCCCGTGGCCGCCCCGGCGGCCGTCGAGGCGCCCGCCGAGGAGGCGCCGGCCGCTCCGGCGCGCCGTACCCGCCGCCGCCGTGTGGTCGAGGCCGCCCCGGTGGTCGAGCCCGCCGCCGTCGAGGAGCCGGTGGCTGAGGAGCCCGAGGCCGAGGAGACCCCGGCCGAGGAGCCGGTCGTCGAGCCCGCCCCCGCCGTCGAGCAGCCCGCCCCCGCGCCGGCCGCCGAGGCCGAGCCGCCGCAGCGGGTGCGCCGCCGCGCGGTCCGCCCGTCCACCGCGATCTTCCAGGCGCCGGTCTTCCAGGAGCCCGCCCCCTACGTCGCCCCCGCCGCGCAGGCCGCCCCGGCCGCGCAGGCCGCCCCGCAGCCGGCCGCCGTCGAGGCGCCCGCCGCGCCGGCCGAGCGCGAGGAGGACGAGTTCGAGTACAGCGGCGTCGGCCGCCGCCGCCGCGTCCGCACCTCGGTGCGGGTGCAGACCCCGGCCCGCCAGAAGGCGGCCGCCGAGAAGCCCGCGGTCGAGAAGCCCGCCGCTGCCAAGGCCGCGGCCGCCAAGTCCGCAGCCGCCAAGCCGGTCGTCGAGGAGCCGGCCGCCGAGGCGCCCGCCGTCGTCGAGGCCCCCGCCACCGGCCCCGAGGCCGAGGACGAGTGGGAGGACGGCCGCCCGTCGCGCCGCCGCCGCCGCGGTGGCCGCCGCCGCCGTCGCGGTGAGGCCGAGGACGCCGAGGCCGAGGCGCCCGAGACCGAGCAGCCCGCCGCCGAGGAGCCGGTCGAGGACGCCGACGAGGAGGACGAGGACGACGACCTGGCCGCCGGCCTGTCGTCGTCGCGCCGCCGTCGCCGCCGTCGCCGCCGCAGCGGTGAGGCCGGCGCCGTCGAGACCGCCGAGACCACCGAGGACGGCGTCCGCACGGTGGTGAAGGTGCGCGAGCCGCGCCGCCGCTCCACCGAGCCGTCGTTCGACCCGGACGAGGTGCAGTCCATCAAGGGCTCCACCCGCCTGGAGGCCAAGAAGCAGCGCCGCCGCGAGGGCCGCGAGCTGGGCCGCCGCCGGGTGCCGATCATCACCGAGGCCGAGTTCCTGGCCCGCCGCGAGTCGGTCGAGCGCGTCATGGTGGTGCGCCAGAACGGCCAGCGGACCCAGATCGGCGTCCTTGAGGACGGCGTGCTCGTGGAGCACTACGTCAACAAGGAGCAGGCCACCTCGTACGTCGGCAACGTCTACCTGGGCAAGGTCCAGAACGTGCTGCCGTCGATGGAGGCCGCCTTCGTCGACATCGGCAAGGGCCGCAACGCGGTGCTGTACGCCGGCGAGGTCAACTTCGGCGCGCTCGGCGGCCACGGCGGCCCGCGCCGGATCGAGTCCGTGCTGAAGTCCGGCCAGTCCGTGCTGGTGCAGGTCTCCAAGGACCCGATCGGCCACAAGGGCGCCCGACTGACCAGCCAGATCTCGCTGCCCGGCCGCTACCTGGTCTACGTGCCCGAGGGCTCGATGACCGGCATCTCCCGCAAGCTGCCGGAGAACGAGCGCGCCCGTCTGAAGCAGATCCTCAAGAAGATCGTCCCGGACGACGCCGGCGTCATCGTGCGCACCGCCGCCGAGGGCGCCTCCGAGGAGGAGCTGACCCGCGACGTCCAGCGGCTGCAGCAGCAGTGGGAGGACATCCAGAAGAAGGCCGCGTCCGGCAACGCCCCCGCGCTGCTGTACGGCGAGCCGGACATGACCGTCCGGGTCGTCCGCGACATCTTCAACGAGGACTTCACCAAGGTCATCGTCTCCGGCAACGAGGCGTGGAACACCATCCACGACTACGTCTCCAACGTGGCCCCGGACCTCGCCGGGCGGCTCCAGCGGTGGACCTCCGAGGTGGACGTCTTCGCCACCTACCGGATCGACGAGCAGCTGATGAAGGCGCTGGACCGCAAGGTCTGGCTGCCCAGCGGCGGCTCGCTGGTGATCGACCGCACCGAGGCGATGGTCGTCATCGACGTCAACACCGGGAAGTTCGTCGGCCAGGGCGGCAACCTGGAGGAGACGGTCACCCGGAACAACATCGAGGCGGCCGAGGAGATCGTGCGCCAGCTGCGGCTGCGCGACCTCGGCGGCATCATCGTGATCGACTTCATCGACATGGTCCTGGAGTCCAACCGCGACCTGGTGCTGCGCCGGCTGCTGGAGTGCCTGGGCCGGGACCGGACCAAGCACCAGGTGGCCGAGGTCACCTCGCTGGGCCTGGTGCAGATGACCCGCAAGCGGGTCGGCCAGGGGCTGCTGGAGTCCTTCTCCGAGCCGTGCGTGCACTGCAACGGCCGCGGTGTGATCGTCCACATGGAGCAGCCGAGCGCCCACGTGCACGCCGGTGGCACCGCCGCCGTCGAGGCGGGCTCGGGCAGCGGCAAGCGCCGTCGCCGGGGCAAGGGCGGCGCGGCCCACGAGGAGCCGCAGGCCGTCGAGGTCGCCCAGGCCGTGGAGTCCGTCGAGCCGGTGGAGGCCGTCGAGGCGGGCGCCCCCGAGGCGCCGGTCCGCGAGGAGATCGAGGGCCAGCTGGCGATCGAGGTGCCGGGCGTCGAGCAGGAGCCGGCCGAGGCCGCCGCCGAGCCGGCCGCGGTCGTCGAGGCGCCCGCCGCGCCGGCCCCCGCCACCACGGCCGCCGGGCGGCCCCGCCGCCGGGCGGTGCGCAAGGCGACGGCCCCGGCCGGCGCGCCGGGCGAGGCGGAGATCGTGGTGCTCCAGGCCAAGGCCGAGGCGGCGCTGGAGTCGGCCCTCGCGGCCGTCAGCCCGGCCGCGGAGGCCCCGGCCGAGGCGGTCGTGACCGAGGCGGTGGCCGAGCCGGTCGCCGTCGAGGCCGAGGCCGTCACCGAGCCGGCCCCCGAGGCCGCCGAGGCCCCCGAGGCCGCGGCCGAGGAGCCCGCCGAGGAGGCGCCGGCGCCGAAGAAGCGGGCGGCCCGCAAGACCGCCGCCAAGAAGACCACCGCCGCCAAGAAGACGACGGCGGCGGCGAAGAAGACCACCGCCCGCAAGACCGCCACCAAGCGGACGAGCGCGGCGGCCAAGAAGGCGGCGGCCGCCGAGGGTGATACGGCGGCCGAGTAGTGCCCCGGCCCGGGGCGGACACCCTCCGCCCCGGGCCAGTACGGGCCGGTTTGCCCCCGCGGCGGCCGGTCCGTATTCTTGACCACTGGCGTGTCTGCGCCATGCTCCCGAGCACATCACCTCCCGGTCCTCGCAAGGGGCCCACGGGAGAGGTCCCCTGTGTCCGTACCCAGGTGGCTGGCATCAGGAGCTCCGACCGAGTTGGGAAAGTAGGTACCGCATGTACGCGATCGTTCGCGCCGGCGGCCGCCAGCACAAGGTCGCCGTCGGCGACGTGCTGGAGATCGACCGTATCGAGGCCAAGCCGGGTGACTCGGTGGAGCTCTCCACCATCCTGGTGGTCGACGGCGAGGCCGTCACCTCCGACCCGTGGGTGCTGGCCGGCGTCAAGGCCCACGCCGAGGTCGTCGACCAGACCAAGGGTGACAAGATCGTCATCCTGCGTTACAAGAACAAGACGGGTTACCGCCGTCGCCAGGGCCACCGCCAGCAGCACACCGCGGTGCGCATCACCAGCATCGACTCGGTCAGCAAGTAAGGGGATAGCCAGATGGCACACAAGAAGGGCGCAAGCTCTACCCGCAACGGCCGTGACTCGAACGCCCAGCGCCTCGGCGTGAAGCGCTTCGGCGGCCAGGTCGTCTCCGCCGGCGAGATCCTCGTCCGCCAGCGCGGCACCCACTTCCACCCGGGTGCCGGTGTCGGTCGCGGTGGCGACGACACCCTGTTCGCGCTGACCGCCGGTGCCGTGCAGTTCGGCACCCGCCGCGGCCGCAAGGTCGTCAACGTCGTGGCCGTCGAGGCCTGAGTCACACCTGACTCACACTGAAGGGTGGGCCGGAATGTTCCGGTCCACCCTTCGCGCTTTACCGCAGGCAGAACAATTTCCTTTCGCATCGGAGGCACTTCCATGACCACCTTCGTGGACCGCGTCGAGCTCCACGTCGCCGCGGGCAGCGGGGGCCACGGCTGCGCCTCCGTGCACCGCGAGAAGTTCAAGCCGCTCGGCGGCCCGGACGGCGGCAACGGCGGTGAGGGCGGCAGCGTCATCCTCACCGTCGACGCGCAGGTCACCACCCTGCTCGAGTACCACCACTCGCCCAAGCGCAAGGCCACCAACGGCAAGCCCGGCGCGGGCGGCCACCGCACCGGCGCCGACGGCCAGGACCTCGTCCTCGCCGTGCCGGACGGCACCGTCGTCCTCGACAAGAAGGGCAACGTGCTCGCCGACCTCGTCGGCCACGGCACCAGCTTCGTCGCCGCCCAGGGCGGCCGCGGCGGCCTCGGCAACGCCGCGCTCGCCTCCGCCCGCCGCAAGGCCCCCGGCTTCGCGCTGCTCGGCGAGCCCGGCGACGCCCGCGACATCGTGATGGAGCTCAAGTCCGTCGCCGACGTCGCCCTCGTCGGCTACCCGAGCGCCGGCAAGTCCTCGCTGATCTCCGTGCTCTCCGCCGCGAAGCCGAAGATCGCCGACTACCCGTTCACCACCCTGATCCCCAACCTCGGCGTGGTCACCGCCGGCGACACCGTCTACACCATCGCCGACGTCCCCGGCCTCATCCCCGGCGCCAGCCAGGGCCGCGGCCTCGGCCTGGAGTTCCTGCGGCACGTCGAGCGCTGCTCCGTGCTGGTGCACGTGCTGGACTGCGCCACCCTGGAGCCCGGCCGCGACCCGCTGAGCGACCTGGAGACCATCGAGGCCGAACTCGCCCAGTACGGCGGCCTCGACGACCGCCCGCGGCTGGTCGCCCTCAACAAGACCGACGTGCCGGACGGCCAGGACATCGCCGACCTCACCCGCGCCTCCCTGGAGGAGCGCGGCCACCGCGTCTTCGAGGTCTCCGCCGCCTCCCGCAAGGGCCTGCGCGAACTGAGCTTCGCCCTGGCGCAGATCGTCACCGAGGCCCGCGCCGCGAAGCCGGTCGAGGAGTCCACCCGGATCGTGCTGCGGCCCGCCGCCGTCGACGACACCGGCTTCACCATCACCGAGGAGGACGGCGCCTACCGCATCCGCGGCGGCAAGCCCGAGCGCTGGGTGCGGCAGACCGACTTCTCGAACGACGAGGCCGTCGGCTACCTCGCCGACCGCCTTGCCCGCCTCGGCGTCGAGCAGGAGCTGTGGAAGGTCGGCGCGCACGAGGGCGACACCGTCATCATCGGCCCCGACGAGAACGCCGTCGTCTTCGACTGGGAGCCGACCATGGCCGCCGGCGCCGAGATGCTCGGCCGCCGCGGTGAGGACCACCGCTTCGAGACCCAGCGCCCGGCCGTCGACCGCCGCCGCGAGAAGCAGAAGGGCCGGGACGCCGCCGAGGCCGAGTACCTCGCCTTCGAGGCGCTCTCCAGCGGCCGCCAGGCCGCCATCGAGGGCGACGACGAGGACGACTGAGTCCGGACCGGTCCATGACCCGGGCAAGCCCCCGCCGCCTTTCCAACAGGCGCCGGGGGCTTCGCCGTTGACGGGGCGTCGGGCCGCCGGGGGCCTTCGCGGGGAATGTCCGGCCGCTGGAACGGGGTGCGGCCGGGGTGCGCCGATCGCGTAGATTGCGGGGGATGCGGCCGGGGCCCGGACCCGCCGCCAGCGCACCACACCGGAAGGGTGAAACCCGAGATGAGCGAGGAAGAACTGCGGGCCGAGGTGCTGACCGCGCGGCGCATCGTCGTCAAGGTCGGCTCGTCCTCACTCACCACCGCCGCCGGCGGCATCGACGCCGACCGGGTCGACGCCCTCGTCGACGCCCTCGCCAAGGTCCGCACCCGCCCCGACGCCCCCGAGGTCGTGCTCGTCTCTTCCGGTGCCATCGCCGCCGGGCTCTCCCCGCTCGGCCTGGAGAAGCGCCCCAAGGACCTCGCCCGCCAGCAGGCCGCCGCCAGCGTCGGCCAGGGCCTGCTGATCGCCCGCTACACCGCCTCCTTCGCCCGCTACGGGCTGCGCGTCGGCCAGGTCCTGCTCACCGCCGAGGACGCCAGCCGGCGCGCCCACTACCGCAACGCCTACCGCACCCTCGACCAGCTGCTCGCGATGGGCGCGATGCCGATCGTCAACGAGAACGACACCGTCGCCACCGCCGAAATCAAGTTCGGCGACAACGACCGGCTGGCCGCCCTGGTCGCCCACCTGGTCCGCGCCGACCTGCTCGTCCTGCTCTCCGACGTCGACGGCCTCTACGACGGCGACCCCTCCCGCCCCGGCGCCAGCCGGATCGCCCAGGTCGCCGGGCCGCACGACCTCGACGGCATCGAGATCGGCAGCGCCGGCAAGGCCGGGGTCGGCACCGGCGGCATGGTCACCAAGGTCGAGGCCGCCCGGATCGCCACCGGCGCCGGCATCCCCGTCGTCCTCACCGCCGCCAGCCACGCCGCCGACGCGCTCGCCGGCCGCCCCACCGGAACCCTCTTCCTGCGCACCGGCAGCCGCTCCTCCGACCGGATGCTCTGGCTCGCCCACGCCAGCAGCCCGCGCGGCGCCCTGCACCTGGACGAGGGCGCCGTCACGGCCGTCGTCTCCGGCGGTGCCTCACTGCTGCCCGCCGGGGTCACCAAGGTCGACGGCGAGTTCGCCGCGGGTGATCCGGTGGACCTTCTTGCCGAAAACGGCCACATCGTCGCGCGCGGACTGGTCAACTTTGATGCGAGGGAGTTGCCCCGCCTGCTCGGCCGGTCCACCCGGGACCTCGCCCAGGAGTTCGGCGCCGCCTACGAGCGGGAGGTCGTCCACCGCGACGACCTGGTCGTCCTGCGCGGCTGACCGGCCGCCGGACCGCCGGGACGCGGGCGGCTCCGCACGGGGAGCACGCCCGGCCACGGGCGAGGTGGGGCGCGGTCGTACGCGCGCCGGCCGGGGCCGGCTGGTACGACGACACGACATCGCCGAACAGGAGGCCGCCGGTGGAACGCAGGCGCGAGGCAGCGCTGACCGGAGGGACCGCGGGCCGGCGGCTGACCAGCATCGACGGCGGCGGGGACGACGCCGCTGCCGGGCCGGCCGGTCCGCCGCCCCAGGGACCCGCCACGGTGCACCGGCTCCGGGCGGAGCGGCGCCCCGCCGCCGAGCCGCCCACCGCGCCCGAACAGGCCCGGCTCTGGCACGTGGTGCTCAGCGTGGCCGGGCCGGTCACGCCGCTGTCCGAGCTGCGCGCCGGCCTGGAGCAGCTGGCGCACGACCACTCGTTCTTCCTGACCGCCCGTTACGCCGCCGACCACGCCGAGATCCGCTACTGGGAGCAGGCCCGCGACCTGCACGACGCGGCGGCGATCGCGCTGCGGCTGTGGGGCGAGCACAAGGTGACGGCCAAGCTGCCGCCGTGGGAGATCGTCGGCCTGGAGGTGGTGGACCGGGCGACCTACCACCAGCGCGTCGCCGAGGGCTTCGCCGGCCCGCCCCCGCAACTGGGCGGGGTCCACCCCTACTGAGGGGGTGGGGAGGGGAAGGGCCCCGTGCGGGAGGAGCGCGTGCGGGAGCCGAGGAACGGGGGTGTCTCATCGGGCGAAATGGGGCGGGGGAGGGCTGAGGCCCTCCACTACGCTGGGCGCATGAGCAGCGACCTCGCCACCGCCGACAGCCCCGTCCTCGCCGTAGCGCGCCGAGCCCGGGAGGCCGCCGCCGTGCTCGCCCCGCTGCCGCGCAGCGCGAAGGACGCCGCGCTGCGGGCCGTCGCCGACGCCCTGGTCGCCCGCGCCGCCGAGATCACCGCCGCCAACGCCGAGGACGTCGAGCGGGCCCGCGCGGCCGGCACCGCCGAGTCGGTGATCGACCGGCTCACCCTCACCGAGGAGCGGATCGCCGCCATCGCCGCCGACGTCCGCGACGTGGCCGGCCTGCCCGACCCGGTCGGCGAGGTGGTGCGCGGCTACACCCTGCCCAACGGCCTGGACGTGCGTCAGGTCCGGGTACCGCTCGGCGTCGTCGGCATCATCTACGAGGCCCGCCCCAACGTCACCGTCGACGCCGCCGCGCTCTGCCTGAAGTCCGGCAACGCCGTGCTGCTGCGCGGCTCCGCCTCCGCCTACCGCTCCAACACCGCGCTGGTCGGCGTGCTGCGCGACGCCGTCGAGGCGGCCGGCTTGCCGGCCGACGCGGTGCAGCTCGTCCCGGGCGAGAGCCGGGACTCCGTGCAGGAGCTGATGCGCGCCCGGGGCCTGGTCGACGTGCTCATCCCGCGCGGCGGCGCCTCGCTGATCCGCACCGTCGTCGAGGGCTCCACCGTCCCCGTCATCGAGACCGGCACCGGCAACTGCCACGTCTACGTCGACGCCCGGGCGGACCTGGCGATGGCCGTCGGGATCCTGCTCAACTCCAAGGCCCAGCGGGTCAGCGTCTGCAACGCGGCCGAGACCCTGCTGGTCCACCAGGACATCGCCGACGACTTCCTGCCGCTCGCGCTCGCCGCGCTCGCCGAGGCCGGGGTCACCGTGCACGGCGACGAGGCGGTGCTGAAGGCCGCCGAGGGCTCCGCCGCCACCGTGCTGCCCGCCACCGACGAGGACTGGGAGACCGAGTACCTGTCGTACGACATCGCGGCCGCCGTCGTCCCCTCGCTGGACGCCGCCGTCGCGCACATCCGCCGCTGGACCTCCGGCCACACCGAGGCCATCGTCACCACCTCGCAGGCCGCCGCCCGCCGCTTCACGCAGCTGGTCGACTCGACCACGGTGGCCGTCAACGCCTCGACCCGGTTCACCGACGGCGGTGAGTTCGGCTTCGGCGCCGAGATCGGCATCTCCACCCAGAAGCTGCACGCCCGCGGCCCGATGGGCCTGCCCGAGCTGACCAGCACCAAGTACATCGTCACTGGTGACGGCCACGTCCGGGGCGCGGCGACGCCGACCGTGGGCGGCGCCGCCGACGCCGGCTGAGCCCGGCCGGGGCGGCCGCCGCCGGCCCGTCTTCACACGAGTGACGGACCAACTGCCCCGAGCCCCAGACAAATCGCCCGCCCGGTAATACGCTGAATCCGTGGCTGACGATGTGGGGGGCTTGCCGTACCCCGACGGTGCCGACCACGGTGGTGCGGACGACGAGTTCGCCACCGTGGTCTTCGACGAGGCCTTCGTGCGGTCCGCCGCCGTGCACGAGCCGACGGCCAAGGAGCGGCAGCTGGCCGCCGCCGAGGCCCGCTTCGAGCCCGACACGGCCGGTCCCGGCTGGGCCTATGACGTCCCGCCCGGGGACGGACTGCCGCTGGAGCTGCGTCCGTACCCGAGCCGGCTCGACGACGACCACCGCTATCCCGATCCGTGGACCGGCCCGGGCCGGGCCTCCGGGCGGCGCTCACGGCGCTGGCGCCCGGGCGGCTTCGACCCGATCGGCGCCGGGCGCGGCCGCCACGTCGCCCAGCAGCGCTGGCACCGGCCGGTGGCCTGGGTGCTCGCCGTGATCATGGGCGTGAGCCTGGTCGCGGTGGCGGTCGCGGCGATCTACCAGGGCGTGGGCGGCGCCGGCGGTGCGCCCCGGCGGCCCGAGTCCGGCAGCAGCAGCCCCGGGGTCGACCCGCTGCCGCCGCCGGCCGAGCCGTCGCTCGTGGTCACCGCCCCGACGGGCTGAGCGACGGGGCGGCGGACCGGTGCGTCGGTGCGTCCCGGGCCCGCCGTGACCGGTCACGGAGGGTTTCCGGTGAACTGCGGCAGGACCCTCGTACCGGGGCGAGGATGCGCCTTACCCTGGTGTCATGGGTGACCCGCGCGAGCCTCCGGAGGGTGCGCCCGAGGGTGGTTCCGGAAACGAGGACGAGTACCGGTCCGTCGTCTTCGACGAATCGTTCGTCCGCGCTGCCCGGATCCAGGAGCTGTCGGCGCGCGAGCGGCTGTCCGGCGCGTTCGGCCGGCCCATCCGCCCGAAGGTCCGGCTGGGCCCGCTCGGCACCGTGCCCCGGCAGGCGCTCGCGCTGCTGCTGGTGATCCTGCTGGCGTTCGGGGCCGCCGTGTACTTCGGGGTCAGCTCGCCGACCCGTCCCACCTCCCGCCCCCAGGGCAGCCAGCTGACCGTCAGCCTGGTGGCGCTGAGCCCGGCCTCGGCGGTCCACCCGGTCGCCGATCCGGCCAACCCGTTCGCGGGCCTGCCGCCGGGCTACAGCGACGGCGCGGTCGGGCTGGGCACGCCGACCGGGGCGGCCACCGGGCACTTCTCCCGGGTCGAGGTGACCAAGGCACTGGACACCGTGCAGCGCTACCTGGTGGCGTCCTCGCTGTCGCCCGCCGTACTGGTGCAGGGGGCGACCGCGGAGGTGCGGGCCTTCATCACCCCCGGTGAGCAGGCGCAGTTCGACGCGAGCGTGGTGCAGCCGGTCGACGACCGGCACCACGCGCTGACCGGCTGGCTGGTCCGCTTCGACCCGGCGCAGGTCGCGCTGGCCGCGGACACCGTGAAGGTGGCCGGTGCGATGCGGATCGACGAGGCGGACAGCGGCACGCTGCGGATCACCACCGACCACACCTTCGTCTACGCGCTGAAGCAGGCCGGTGCGCCGAGCGGGGCGCCGGTCACCCTGGAGACCGTGCGGCGGCAGCTGACCTTCGAGTTCGACCGGATCGACCTGGCGGCGGCGCAGCTGCGGCTGGTGGACTCGGTGCTCCAGGCGGGGCCGGCGCCGTGCGACGGCTCGTTGGCCGGAGCGGTGCAGCCGGTGCTCGCGGGCACGGACACCGGCACGCCGCCGGCCGGGCCGTCGGCGGTGGACCCGGGCAACCACGCGCGGCCGGCCTGGCAGCTGTGCGGGGTGCTGGCGGGGAGCTGAGGACGGCCGACGGCCCCCGGCCGGGTGGCCGGGGGCCGTCGAACCGTTCCCGCAGGCGGTGCCTCAGCCGTTGCCGGAGGAGCCGCCGTCCTTGCCGCTGCTGCCGTTGCCGTTGCTGCCGCCGTTGCCGCGGCCGGCGCCGGTGAAGGTGTCGCGGAGCTTGCCGCCGACGGAGGCCGCGCCGCCCGCGACGTCGCGGATGAGGCCCATCAGCGGGTCCTTGCTCTCCTTCACCGAGGTCGTGTAGTGCTCGGCGGCGGCCCGCCACTGCTCGCCGACCGAGGTGTCCGGGTCGTCGGTGCGGCGCGGGTAGGCCCCGGCCAGGATGGAGCGGTACTCCTCGCTCTCGGCCCACTTCTTCAGCTGGGCGACCCGGACCACCGCGAACGGGTGGCTCTGCGGCAGCACCTGGAGCAGCTTGAGCACGCCGTCGCGCAGGTCGCCGGCCTTCTCGTACTCCGCGGCCTGCTCCAGGAAGGCGTCCACGTTCATCTCGGCCAGGTTGTGGCCGCCGGCCAGCTTCATCAGCGCCCGCATCGAGGCCTGGAGGTCCTGCCCGGCCAGCAGGCCGGCCCGGTCGCTGGAGAGCTCGGCCTTGCGGAACCACTCCTTGAGCGCGGTGACGATCGCCATGATCGCCAGGTTGCCGAGCGGCACCCAGGCTATTCGGGTGGCGATGTTGGTGAGGATCATCAGCATGGTCCGGTAGACGGCGTGCCCGGACATCGCGTGGCCGACCTCGTGGCCGATCACCGAGCGGAGCTCCTCCTCGTCCAGCAGCTCCACCAGGCCGCTGGTGACGACGATCACCGGGGTGTCGATGCCGATGCAGAAGGCGTTGACCGCCGGGTCCTGCGTGACGTAGAGGTCCGGCACCTTGTCGAGGTCGAGCACGTAGGCGGCGTCGCGGACCATTTCGTGCAGTTCCGGGAACTGCCGCTCGGAGGTCTTCACGGCCGTGGCCAGGAACATCAGCCGGATCGAGCGCTCGGAGACGAGGCCGGCGAGCCTCTTCAGCACGTCGTCGAAGCCGGTCAGCTTGCGCAGCGCGACGAGCGCCGAGCGGTCCGCCGGGTGCTCCCAGGCGCGGGTCGAGATCTCCGGGAAGCGCTGGCGGCGCCGGCTCGGGGTCTTCGCGGTCGTGTCGGTCATGTGTGAGTGCCTCCCTGTCGACGGTGGCCCCGGTCCCCGGCCGGCCCCCGCTGGTCTTCGTCTGCAACGACTGTCCGGACAACGTCCGCGGTTGCGCACTCGTCCCCGCCTGTGTGTCCCGGGTCGCGCCGGCGCCGTCCGGGGCGGCGCGGACGGTGCCCGCGGGGGCGGTGGGCGGCGCCGGTGTGAGGGCGGTTTACCCTGATTGCCCGGGAGAGCCGGGCCACCTCAGGCCGCGGCACCGCGCAGTCCGAGGAGCCCGCAGATGTCCACCGCCGCCCTTGCCAGCCTGGCCGCCCCGATCTCCGCGGAGGACGGCCCCGGGCTCTTCCTGCGGATCATCGTGGTCGCGTCGTTCGTCGGCGTGGGCCTGCTGGCCTGGGTCCTGCTGCGGGCCGGCCGCAACAACTGACCGGCCCGCCGGAGCGGCCCCTTCCCGGCCCGGGCCCACGGCGGTTTCCCGGCCCCGGCCCACGGCGGCTTCCCGGCCCCGGCTCACGGCGGTTTCCCGGCCCCGGCTCACGGCGGCTCAGCCGCGGTGGGCCGCCGAGCGGTTGCCGTGTAACCCCCCGTACGATGACGGGTGGGCCCTCACCGGCCCGTACGACACCCCCTGCCCGCCATCCGAGCCGAGAAGGTCCCGCCGACCATGAGCACTGCCGCCGCACTCCCCGTCCTGAACCTCCTCGCGAACGAGGGCGAGGGGGGCAACCACGACAGCCTCAACCCGTACCTGACGGGTGGCGCCGCGCTGTTCGTCCTCCTGGTGCTGCTCTTCGTGACCACCCGCTTCAACCGGGACCGCTGACCCGGCCGACGGTGGCCCGGGGTGCGGCACCGCCCCCGGGACGCCCGTCACCCGGCCGTTCCCGCACCGCAACGGGCGTCGCGTAAGGTGTGGCGCCATGGGAGAGCAGACCGGGAATCCCGGCGTACCGGCGCCGGAGAGGCGTCGTCTCGGCGTGATGGGCGGCACCTTCGACCCGATCCACCACGGGCACCTGGTCGCCGCCAGTGAGGTCGCCAGCGCGTTCCACCTGGACGAGGTGATCTTCGTCCCGACCGGACAGCCGTGGCAGAAGAGCGACCGGCAGGTCAGCCCGGCCGAGGACCGCTACCTGATGACGGTCATCGCCACCGCGGAGAACCCGCAGTTCTCGGTCAGCCGCATCGACATCGACCGCGAGGGACCGACGTACACCGTCGACACCCTGCGCGACCTGCACGCGATGCACCCGGACGCCGACCTCTTCTTCATCACCGGCGCCGACGCGCTCGCCCAGATCCTCTCCTGGCGGGACTCCGACGAGCTCTTCTCGCTCGCCCACTTCATCGGATGCACCCGGCCGGGGCACACTCTGTCGGACGCCGGGCTTCCGGTGGGCGGGGTCTCCCTGGTGGAGGTCCCGGCGCTGGCCATCTCCTCCACGGACTGCCGCGACCGGGTCGCCAAGGGCGAGCCGGTCTGGTACCTCGTCCCGGACGGCGTGGTCCGCTACATCGACAAGCGGGCGCTGTACGCGCCGCACCGGACCTGATCCCGGAGGGGCCGACCGACGGATGAGCGAGCGCAGGGGACCTCAGGGGCAGCAGTCCGGACAGCCGGACGACTGGTCCGCGGGGCAGTACCAGGAGTACCGGCCCTACCAGCAGCAGGGCGGTTACGAGCAGCAGCCGGGCCAGTACGAACAGCCGGGCCAGTACGAGCAGTACGACCAGTACGGGCAGCCGGTGCAGCCCGCGCCCTACGGCCAGGGGCAGTACGGCTACCAGGACCAGTACCAGCAGCAGGGGTACCAGGGCTCCTACGAGCCGCAGTACGAGCAGCCCGGGGGGTACGGGCAGCAGGCGCCGCAGGGGTACCAGCAGCAGGGCGGCTACGGCTACCAGGACCAGTACCAGCAGCCGGACCCGCAGGGCTACCAGCAGCCGCAGCCGCATGCGCAGCCGTACGAGCAGCAGCAGTCGTACCCGACCGCGCAGATGCCGGTGGTCGCCCCGCCGGAACCCGGTCCGGCGGCGGAGCCCGCCGCGCCCGCGCCCGTACCGCCGCGCCCCCGGGTGCCGCGCCCGGCCACCGCCGAGCCGGCCGCCTCCGCGCGGCCCGCGGCGCCGTCCGAGCAGGTCGGCGGCTCCCGCCCGGCCCGCGCCGGGACCGGAGCCGGGAAAGCCGGGGCCGGGGCCGGGGCCGGTGAGGACGACTACACCACGGGCGAGTTCACGTTCGTCGACGACGAGGCGGAGAAGTCCGAGGACGTCATCGACTGGCTCAAGTTCGCCGAGTCCCGCAGCGAGGTGCGCGCCGAGCGCCGCCGCAGGCTGCGCACCCGGCTGATCGGCGCCGGCGTGGTCCTCGCGGTCGCGGCGGCCGGCACCGGCGGCTACCTCTGGTTCACCGGCGGCGGCAAGGAGAACGCGGCCGCCGCGGCCGGACCGCGCCAGGTCAACGTCGTCCACCTGCGCGACCTCCAGGGCAAGGTCTCCAGCGCGCTGCTGGTCAACGACGCCTCCGGGAAGAAGGGCACCGTCCTGCTGCTGCCGGACACCCTGCGGCTGCCCGGCCCCGGCGACCCGCCGGTCACCACGATCGGCCAGGCCATGGACACCCTCGGCGCCTCCGGCACCCGCGAGGGCCTGGCCACCGTGCTCGGCGCCCCGGTCGCCGGCACCTGGCGGCTCGACACCCCGTACCTGGAACTGCTGGTCTCCCAGCTCGGCGGCGTCCGGGTGGACACCAACGCCGAGGTCCACGAGGGCGGCAAGCCGGACGGCAAGGTGCTCGCCGCGGCGGGCAAGAACACCCTGCTCGGCGGGAAGGCCGCGGTCGGCTACGCGACCCTGCAGAACGAGGGCGAGAACCGCGACGCCCAGCTCGCCCGGTTCGGCCAGGTGATGGACGCCGTGGTGCGCACCATGCCTGTCGAGTTCAAGGACGCCAAGGACGACGTGCACCGGATGAACGCGGTGCTCGACCCCTCGCTGCCCGAGGACGCCCTCGCCGGGGTGCTCGCGCAGATGGCGCAGCTCGCCAAGAACGGCCAGTTCGGCACCGCCGCGCTGACCGTCAAGCCGGACGGCTCGCTGGACGAGGCCACCGCCGGCAAGCAGGTCAAGGAGGTGCTCGGCGGCACCGTCAAGGCCGCGACCAGCGGTGACGCACCGGCCAGGGTCTCCATCCAGGACGCCACCGGCAACGACCAGGCGGCCGCCTCCGCCCAGGTCCAGGTGGTCAACGCGGGCCTCACCTTCGTCCCCGGCGGCTCCAAGAGCGCACCGCAGGCCGCCAGTGAGATCCGCTACACCGACGACGCCCGGCAGGCCGCCGCGAAGTCGCTGGCGATCAGCCTCAACCTGCCGGAGACGGCGGTGAAGAAGGTCGCCGACGCGCAGAACGCCGACCTGGTGGTCGTGCTCGGCAAGGACTACGCGCCGCCGAAGCCCCAGTAGCGCGGGCCCGTACGGGCGGGCGGCCCCGGAAATCGGTTCCGGGGCCGCCGGGGCGGCGTGAGATCCTGGAAGGCGATCCCCGGCGCGCCGCGCACGGGGCGCCCCAAGCCGCCGAGCCGGAAGAACACCGTGACCGCCACTGAGCACAGCCAGGACCTCATCAACGTCGCCGCCCAGGCGGCGGCCGACAAGCTGGCCCACAACATCGTCGCGTTCGACGTCAGCGAGGTGCTGTCGATCACCGACGCCTTCCTGATCGCCTCCGCGAGCAACGACCGCCAGGTCCGCTCGATCGCCGAGGAGATCGAGGACCAGCTGCGCGAGAAGCTGGACATCAAGCCGGTGCGCCGGGAGGGCGAGCGCGAGGGCCGCTGGATCCTGCTCGACTACCTCGACATCGTCGTGCACGTCCAGCACTCCGAGGAGCGCTCCTTCTACTCGCTGGACCGCCTCTGGAAGGACTGCCCCGAGCTGCCGCTGCCGGAGGACGCCCTCGCCTCCCGCAACCGCCCGGACGCCCACACCGACGCGGCCGGCAACGCCGTCGCCCCGGCCGAGCAGGCCCCGGCGGACGACTTCGGCGCCGAGGACTACAGCTGAGCCGGGGCGCGCGAGGTCCGCGCATCGTCTTCTGGCGGCACGGCCAGACCTCCTGGAACCTCGAATCCCGCTTCCAGGGCACCACGGACATCGAGCTGACCGGGCAGGGCGTGCTGCAGGCGCAGCGGGCCGCCCGGCTGCTCTCCGGGCTGCGCCCGGACCTGCTGATCTCCTCGGACCTCCAGCGGGCCCGGCGCACCGCCGAGGAGCTGTCCACGGTCACCGGCCTGGACGTCGAGCACTACGAGGGCCTGCGCGAGACCTACGCGGGCTCCTGGCAGGGGCTGACCAACGCGGAGATCCGCGAGCGCTACCCCGAGGAGTTCGAGGCCTGGACCAGGGGCGAGCCGGTGCGGCGCGGCGGTGGCGAGCTCGCCACCGAGGTCGCCGACCGGGCGGTGCCGGTGGTGCTCGACGCGGCCGGCAAGCTGCCCGAGAACGGCACGCTGGTCGTGGTCAGCCACGGCGGCACCATCCGCACCATGCTCGGGCGGATGCTCGGCCTGGAGCCGGTGCTGTGGGAGTGCTTCGGCGGGCTGTCGAACTGCTGCTGGTCCGTGCTGGGCCGGGGTGCGCGGGGCTGGCGGCTGCTGGAGCACAACGCGGGCACCCTGCCGCAGCCGGTCATCGGCGACGACACCTGAGGTCCCCGGCAGGGGTGCGGAGGGGGCCCCGGGGGGCGGATTTCGCAGTTCCGGGCCTTTGCGGTTAGAGTCTTCCTCGTTCGCACGGAGGGAACGCGGCCCGGAAGGGAAGCGGGAGATCCGGTCAGCGAGGGGCTGTAGCTCAGTTGGTAGAGCGCTTGCATGGCATGCAAGAGGTCCGGGGTTCAATTCCCCGTAGCTCCACTCCGCACCCGGGGTCCTGAGGGATCACGTGTGTCGCGGGGCTGTAGCTCAGTTGGTAGAGCGCTTGCATGGCATGCAAGAGGTCCGGGGTTCAATTCCCCGTAGCTCCACAGACGAGGAAGGCCGTCACTCGGTGGGTGGCGGCCTTCCGGCGTTCCCGGCGCCGTCGTGCCCCGGGCCGTTCGTTTCCCGCGCTGCTTCGTTGCCCGCGCTGCTTCGTTGCCCGCGCTGCTTCGTTGCCCGCGCGGTTTCGTTGCCCGCTCAGCGGGTCGGCCCGGTGCGGGTGTGGTCGCACGGGTCGTTCCAGCCGCCCGGCTCCAGCGCCGCCAGCCGCTCCACCCGCGCGCGGTCCTCCGGCCCGTCCGGGGTGTAGACGGCGACGTACGCCTCCGGCATCCCGGGGATCGTCAGGTACGTCGCGTTCAGCCGCATCACGCCCACCCGCGGGTGGCGGAACACCTTCAGCGACGTCCGCCGCGAGGACACCTCCTGGCGGGCCCACAGCTCCCGGAACGCCGGGCTCACGTCCTGCAGCGACCGCACGTACTCCTCCCAGGCCGGCTCGCCGACGTGCCGGCCGTACGCGCCGCGCAGCACCGCGACCATCTGCGGCAGCTGCTCGTCCCGGTTCAGGAAGGGGCTGCAGCAGTCCGGGCTGGTCACCGTGCACCAGAGGCTGTTGAACCAGCCGTCGGCCGTCCGCGTCCGGCTGGCGGCGAACAGCGCCTCGTAGCTGGAGTTCCACGCCAGCACGTCGTACCGGCTGTTGGAGACGGCGGCCGGCAGCGGGACCAGCGCGTCCAGGATCAGCTGCGCCGACGGGTCCAGCACCGGGTCCGGGAACGCCGGGGGCCGCACCGCCACCTCGGCCAGCCGGAACAGGTGCTCGCGCTCGGTGGCGTCCAGCAGCAGCACCCGGGCCACCGCGGTGAGCACCTGCGCGCTGGCGTTGATCCGGCGCCCCTGTTCGAGCCACGTGTACCAGGTGACGCCGACCCCGGCGAGCTGGGCCACCTCCTCGCGGCGCAGGCCCGGTGTGCGACGGCGCAGGCCCGGCGGCAGGCCGACGTCCTCGGGGGAGACCCGGGCGCGGCGGGCGCGCAGGTACTCGGCCAGCTCGGTGCGGCGGCGGTCGCGCCGGCCGGCGGTGGCCCTGCCGGTGGTTGCCCTGCCGGTGGGCGCGGGATTGACGGTGCCGGGGGTGTCCACGACGGTCATACCCGCCATCGTGCCGCAGCCCGGCGGGGTGAAACAGGTGCTGCCAGTACCAGGATCGGCAGGCTCTAACCACTGGTACCGGGCCGTCGCGAGGCTCGACGCATGACCGATCTACAGACCCGGCGCGGCCCGGCCGGGACCGAATCGCGGGCCGACTCCCCGGCCGACTCGCCGGACGGTGCGCCCGCCGCCAGGCCCGGGACGGCGTCCGTCGCCCGGCCCGGAGCGCTCCTCGCGCTCGTCCTCAGCGGCCAGTTCATGGCCGTGCTCGACACCGCCATCGTCAACGTCGCGGTGCCGACCATCCGCACCGACCTGCACGCCTCCGGCGCCGCCCTGCAGTTCGTGGTGGCCGGCTACACCATCGCCTACGCCGTCCTGCTCATCACCGGCGCCCGGCTCGGTGCCCGCTACGGCTACAGCCGGCTCTTCCAGAGCGGCCTGGCCGCCTTCACCGCCGCCTCGCTGGCCTGCGGACTCGCCCCCGCCACCGGCTGGCTGATCGCCTTCCGGCTGCTCCAGGGAGCCGGGGCGGCCCTGATGGTCCCCCAGGTGATGAGCCTGGTCCAGCGGACCTTCACCGGCCAGGCCCGGCTGCGCGCCCTCGGCCTCTACTCGGCCGTCCTCGCCGGCGGCATCGCGGCCGGGCAGGTGCTCGGCGGGGTGCTGGTCAGCGCCGACCTGTTCGGCGCCGGCTGGCGTCCGGTCTTCCTGGTCAACGTGCCGATCGGCCTGGTGCTGCTGGCGGCCGGCGCCCGGCTGCTCCCACGGCTGCCCGGCGACCGCGACCGCGGCTTCGACCTGCCCGGCCTGCTGGTGCTCGCCGCGGCCCTCGGGCTGCTCGTCGTCCCGCTGGTGCTCGGGCACGAGCTCGGCTGGCCCGGCTGGAGCCTGGCGATGCTCGGCGCGAGTGCGCCGCTGTTCGCCCTGTTCGTCCTCGTCGAGCGGCGGATCGCCCGGCGCGGCGGACAGCCGCTGATCAGCGGGCGCGTCCTCGGCGCGGCCGGGCTGCTGCCCGCGGTCGGCGCGGTGTTCATGATCATGCTGGCGTTCGCCGGCTTCATGTTCTCCTTCGCCCTGCACCAGCAGTCCGGGCTCGGGTACAGCGCCCTGCGCGCCGGACTCTGCTCCGCCCCGATCGCCGTCGGCTTCGGTGTCGCCGGCCTGCACTGGCAGCGGCTGCCCCGGCGCCTGCACGGCGTCCTGCCCTGGCTGGGCGCCGGCCTGCTCGCCGTCGGCTACCTGCCGTTCGGCCTCCTGCTGCGCGATGGTGCCGGGGTCGGGGCGGCGCCGCTGCTGCTCTCCGCCGTCCTCGGGGTGCTGGCCGGCTGCGCGTACACACCGTTGTTCGGGAGGGCGCTCGCCCGGGTCGCCCCCGCCGACGCGGCGAACGCCAGCGGGGTGGTGGTCACCGCGGTCCAGCTCGGCCAGGTCGTGGGCGTGGCGCTGGTCGGCTCGGTGTTCCTCGGGGCGGTCGACCTGCCGGCGTCGGCCGGGGAGTCCGGGCACGCGCTGCTGGTCACCTCGGTCACGGTCGGCGGGGCCGTCGCGATCGCCGCCGTACTCGCCGCCCGGGCGGTGGCGGCCGGCCGGGCGCGGCCTCCTGCCGAGGACCCGGCGCAGACCTCGGCCGAGGCCGCAGAGGCCGCAGAGGCCTCAGCGGAGCAGCGGCCGACGGGCGGGTAGCGGGCCGCCGGGGGAACGGATTCGTGGAGCACCCCCCGGACCGTGTAAAGTAGTCGATGTCGCCGAGGGAAACGGAACGAAACCCCCGGTGACATCGCAGGTCAAGGGGCTGTAGCTCAGTTGGTAGAGCGCTTGCATGGCATGCAAGAGGTCCGGGGTTCAATTCCCCGTAGCTCCACAGGAAACGAAGGCCGCCTCCCGTCCGGGAGGCGGCCTTCGGCGTTCCCGGGGCGGGGTTCCGGCCCGCACGGCATTTCCGTCACTCCCAGCGGCGGCCCCCGGCGGCCCGCTACCGTCGGAGCCATGGCCGATCTGGAGCGCAGGCGCAACGAGGAACTCGCCCGGATACTCCACCAGCTCGGCTGGAGCCCGGAGCGCCTCGCCCGCGAGGTCAACCTCACCGTCCCGGCCCGGCTCGCGATCAGCTCCACCGCCCCCTACAAGTGGCGCGACCGCGGCATGGTCCCGCGCAGCCCGCACGACCAGGCCGTCTGCGAGGTGCTCGGCCGCACCCTCGGCATCGCCGTCACCTACGAACAGCTCTGGGGCCCGATGGGCGGCCACCGCGGCGCCAAGATCCTCTCCCCGCGCCTGCTGACCGACCCGTGGACGGCCGACACCGCGCAGACCGCGCTGCGCGAGACCGCCGCCGACGCCGGCCCCGTCCGCCTCACCGACCTCTTCCGCGGTGCCGACGTCGCCGCGGCCGCCCGCCGGCTGGCCACCCCGCCGCCCGCCCTCCGCGGTGACGGCGCGCTGCGCGTCGACCCGGCGGTGATCGGCGAACTGGCCGCCGCCCACCGCAGCAAGCAGCGGCTGGAACGTTCCTGCGGAGGCGGGCTCGTCCTCGGCCCCGCCCGGGCCGAACTGGCCATGGTCGCCAAGCTGCTGGAACTCGGCGGGTACGACGAACCGCTCGGCCGGGCGCTGTACGGCGCGGCCGGCCGCCTCGCCCGGCTCGCGGCCTGGGCCGCGTTCGACCTCGGCCACGACGCCGCCGCGCAGCGGGCGTTCGCGGCCGCGCTGCGAGCCGCCCACCTGAGCGGCGAGCGCCGGGACGGGGTGGCGGTGCTCGGCGGCCTGGTGGCGCTGGCCACCTGGAGCACGGGCGGGCGCGGGCTGGACGTGGTCACGGTGCTGGCGCAGGCGGTGGCGGCGGCCGGGGACGGGCTCGGCCCGGCCGAACGGGCGTTGCAGCTCGGCCGGATCGCCCGCGCCCACGGGCGGCGCGGCGACGCGGCAGGGCTCGCGGGGGCGGCGGGGCCGGCGTTCGCGGAGCTGGACGGCGGCGAGGGGCTGGGCGAGGAGCGGGCGGACCTCGCGGGCATGGTGGGGGAGGGGTACCTGTTCCTGGGCGAGCACGGGCGGGCGCAGGAACTGCTGGCCGAGGCGGTGGCGGGCCTGGGGCCCGGCCGGGCCAGGGCACGGGCGCTGCTCATGGTGCGGCTGGCCGACGCGCAGCGGCTGGCGGGCGACGAGGCCGAGGCGGCGCGCACGGCGGACCGGGCGCGGGCACTGGCGGCGGGGATGCAGTCGGAGCGGGTCGCGCGGGCGCTGCGCGGGATCGACGCGGCGTTCCGTGCGGCGGGCGCGGCGGGGGTGGGTCCTGGCGCGGTGGGTGCGGTGGGTGCGGCGGGGGTGGGGCCGGCGGGGGTGGGTCCCGGCGCGGCGGGTCCGGAGGAGGGGAGTCCGGACGCGTCGAACGGGCCGTCGCGCCGGGTGTCGGCGGGCGGGGCGGCGGGCGCGTCGGCGGTATCCCCGGGAGGCGGCTGACCCCCTTGCGGTACCCTGAGCCCATGCGAACCGCGCGCCTGCTCCTTAGTCGGCCGCGCTGACCAGGACCGGCCACGCCCGAGGGCGGAGCCGGAGTCGGCGTGGCACCCCCTCCTGCGAGGGGCTTTTTTTGTTTTCCGCCCGGGCCCGCCGCCCGGCGCCCGTCCGGGCCCCGGCCCGGGCACCCGCCCCGTCGCCGGCCCGGAACGCCGGTTCGCCAACTGACATCGATGGAGCTTGAAGGACCATGAGCGAGACGACCCCTGCGTCCGGTGCGGCCGACACCGCGACCGCGCCGTTCCGGTACAGCGCCGCCCTGGCGGCGGAGATCGAGTCCCGCTGGCAGGACATCTGGGAGAAGGAGGGGACGTTCCACGCCCCCAACCCGGCCGGTGAGCTGGCCGACCAGGCGGGCGCCGACGTCGCCGCGAAGCCGCACAGCTTCATCATGGACATGTTCCCGTACCCGTCGGGCGCCGGCCTGCACGTCGGCCACCCGCTGGGCTACATCGCCACCGACGTCTTCGCCCGCTACCAGCGGATGAACGGCTACAACGTCCTGCACACCCTGGGCTACGACTCCTTCGGCCTGCCCGCCGAGCAGTACGCCGTGCAGACCGGCACCCACCCGCGGGTCTCCACCGAGGCCAACATCGCCAACATGCGCCAGCAGCTGCGCCGGCTGGGCCTGGGCCACGACCCGCGCCGCTCGATCGCCACGATCGACCCCGAGTACTACCGCTGGACGCAGTGGATCTTCCTGCAGATCTTCAACTCCTGGTACGACGAGCGGGCCGCCAAGGCCCGTCCGATCGCGGAGCTGGTCGCCGAGTTCGAGAACGGCACCCGTGAGGTCCCCGGCGGCCGCGACTGGTCCGCGCTGGACGCCGCCGGGCGCGACGAGGTGCTGGGCGAGTACCGGCTGGCCTACGCCAAGGAGGTGCCGGTCAACTGGTGCCCCGGCCTGGGCACCGTGCTGTCCAACGAGGAGGTCACCGCCGACGGCCGCTCCGAGCGCGGCAACTTCCCCGTCTTCAAGTCCAACCTGCGCCAGTGGATGATGCGGATCACCGCCTACTCCGACCGGCTGATCTCCGACCTGGACCTGCTGGACTGGCCCGAGGCCATCAAGCTGCAGCAGCGCAACTGGATCGGCCGCTCCGAGGGCGCCCGCGTCGACTTCGCCGTCGACGAGGGAAGGATCACCGTCTTCACCACCCGCCCCGACACCCTGTTCGGCGCCACCTACATGGTGCTGGCGCCCGAGCACGACCTGGTCGACGCCATCGTGCCCGCCGCCTGGCCCGAGGGCACCCGTGAGGCGTGGACCGGCGGCGCCGCCACCCCCGCCGGGGCCGTCGCCGCGTACCGCGCCGCCGCGGCCGCCAAGTCCGACGTCGAGCGACAGGTCGAGGCCAAGGTCAAGACCGGCGTCTTCACCGGCGCCTACGCCGTCAACCCGGTCAGCGGCGAGCCCGTCCCGGTCTTCATCGCCGACTACGTGCTGATGGGCTACGGCACCGGCGCCATCATGGCCGTCCCCGCCCACGACCACCGCGACTTCGCCTTCGCGCGGGCCTTCGACCTGCCGATGCGCTGCGTCGTCCAGCCCACCGACGGGCGCGGCGAGGACCCGGCCGCCTGGGACGACGCGTTCGACACCTACGACTCGGTCATCGTCAACTCGGCCCACGACGAGGGCACCGAGAACGGCATCAGGCTGAACGGCCTGGGCGTCGTCGAGGCCAAGGCCGCCGTCACCGCCTGGCTGGCCGAGCACGGCATCGGCGAAGGCACCGTCAACTACCGCCTGCGCGACTGGCTGTTCAGCCGCCAGCGGTACTGGGGCGAGCCGTTCCCGATCGTCTACGACGAGGACGGCGTCATGCACGCGCTGCCCGAGTCGATGCTGCCCGTCGAGGTCCCGCAGGTCGACGACTACTCGCCGCACACCTACGACCCGTACGACTCCGCCTCCACGCCGAAGACCCCGCTGTCCCGCAACGAGGACTGGGTCACCGTCGAGCTGGACCTGGGCGACGGGCCGAAGACGTACCGCCGCGAGACCAACACCATGCCCAACTGGGCCGGCTCCTGCTGGTACGAGCTGCGCTACATCGACCCGTCCAACCGCGAGCGGGTCGTCGACCCGGCCAACGAGCGGTACTGGCTGGGCCCCACCGAGCAGAAGCCCGGCGGCGGCGCCGACCTGTACGTCGGCGGTGCCGAGCACGCCGTGCTGCACCTGCTGTACGCCCGCTTCTGGCACAAGGTGCTGCACGACCTGGGCCACGTCTCGTCCGTCGAGCCGTTCCACAAGCTGTTCAACCAGGGCATGATCACCGCCGACGTCTACCGCGACGAGCGCGGCTTCCCGGTGCCCGCCGCCGAGGTCGAGGAGCGCGGCGGCCAGTACTTCTGGCAGGGCGAGCCGGTCAAGCGCGAGGCCGGCAAGATGGGCAAGTCCCTGAAGAACGCCGTCGCCCCCGACGAGATCGCCGACGAGTACGGCGCCGACACGTTGCGCCTGTACGAGATGTCGATGGGCCCGCTGGACGTCTCCCGCCCGTGGGACACCCGCGCCGTCGTCGGCTCGTACCGCTTCCTGCAGCGGCTGTGGCGCAACGTCGTCGACGAGTCGACCGGCGAGCTGGTGGTGACGGACGAGGAGCCGGACGAGGCGACGCTGCGGGCCCTGCACAAGGCCGTCGACGGCGTCCGCGCCGACATGGCCGGGCTGCGCTTCAACACGGCCGTCGCCAAGGCGATCGAGCTGAACAACTACCTGGTCAAGCGTGGTTCCACGCCGCGTTCGGTGGCCGAGCAGGTGGTGCTGCTGGTCGCCCCGCTGGCCCCGCACATCGCGGAGGAGCTGTGGCGGCGGCTGGGCCACGGCGACTCGCTGGCGTACGCCGGCTACCCGGTGGCCGACCCGGCGTACGTCGTGGACGAGACGGTGACGTGCGTGGTCCAGGTCAAGGGCAAGGTCAAGGCCCGGCTGGAGGTCGCGCCGTCGATCTCGGACGCCGAGCTGGAGGCGCTGGCGCTGGCCGACCCGGCGGTCGTCGCGGCGATCGGCGGGGCCGAGGTCCGCAAGGTGATCGCGCGGGCGCCGAAGCTGGTCAACATCGTCACCGGCTGACGTCGGTCGGTCGACCGGTTGACCGGCTGGTCGGTCGACCGGCCGGGCTGTGGGGCGGGCGTTCCTCGGGGAGCGTCCGCCCCGCGGTGCGTCCGGGGGAGTGGACGGCTCGGGGTTCACCCCGAGCCGTCCCTGAACCGCCCCTGAAGTCCGGCCCGGCGCCCCTGATCGGCGGCCCGCCGGGCCGGTACCGGCGCTACCGTGGAACCCTCGGTGGGCCGGCCCGCGTTGGGCCCGGTGGGGGCCGGTTCGGCTGGCGGAAGGTGGCGCGTGATGGAGATCCTCGGGGTGTTGCTCGTACTGGCCCTGCTGTTCGGGCTCGGGGTGGCGGTGCTGGTCGTCGTCGGCCTGGTCAAGGCCGCCCGGGCGGTCGGCGAGAAGGTGGAACGCCAGGAGGCCAAGGCCCGCCGGGCGGTCGAGAACGTCGCGCTCAAGGCCAAGACCTACACCCAGACCGGCCCGCAGGGGCAGATCTCCGCCGTCCGCCTGCGCCTGCGGACCTCCCTGGACGGCACCCGGCAGGTGCTTCAGAGCGGCGTCGCCCAGGACGGCCAGCTGGGCGAGTCGCTCGCGCTGCTGGCCCGGCTGGACGCGCACGCGGCGGAGCTGGACGGCGAGCTGCGGATGCTGGAGCGCGAGCCGGACACCGGGCGCGTCGCGGCGAAGCTGCCGGAGCTGCGCGAGCGGGCGGAGCGGATCACGCACTCGGCGGAGGCCATGCGCTGGGCGGCGCAGGACCGGATGCACCGGTTCGCGGAGGACGAGCTGGGCCGACTGAGCCAGGAGTGCGAGGACGAGGCGGGGGCGCTGCGGCACTGGGACACGGCTCCGGGGGCTTCCGGGGGTGCGTCCGGTGATTCCGGCACTGCCGGTGCCGCTGGTGCCTCCAGTGCTTCTGCTGCCGCTGGTGCCTCCAGTGCTCCTGGTGCTGCTGATGCTCCTGGTGCGGCGCGTGGGGCCGACGCGCCCGGCGGCGCCCGACCCGGGCTCACGGACGGCCGCGGCCGTCCCAGCGCCGAGGAACTGCTCGGCCTCGCCGACCCGGTGACCAAGCTGGCGCAGCGGCTGCGCAAGCCGTCCGCCGGGCCGTCGGCCGGCTGAGCGGAGGCCCGGATGCTGCCGTCCCGCCCGGGCGGGGGGTAACCTCCGCCTCATGCCCGCCGACCTCGCACTCGTCACCGATTCCACGGCCTACCTGCCCCAGCAAGCCGTCGACCGGCACGGGATCACCGTGGTCCCGCTGAGCGTCGCGGTCGGCGACGAGGTGCGGGCCGAGGGCGTCGAGATCTCCCCGAAGGACGTCGCCGAGGCCCTGCGCGGCAAGCACCGGGTCACCACCTCCCGGCCCAGCCCCGAGTCCTTCGCCGCCGCCTACCGGGCGGCCGCCGAGGCCGGCGCGCGGGGCGTCGTCTCGGTGCACATCTCCGGCGAGCTGTCCGGGACGGCGGAGGCCGCCCGGTTGGCGGCCGCCGAGTCGCCCGTTCCGGTGCGGGTGCTGGACAGCCGGCTGGTCGGCATGGCCCTCGGGTACGGGGTGCTGGCCGCCGCCGAGGCGATCGAGGCCGGCAGCGTACTCGACGAGGTGGCGGCGTCCGTCGAACGGCGGACCGCCCGGACCAGCGGCTTCTTCTACGTCGACACCCTTGAGTACCTGCGCCGGGGCGGCCGGATCGGCGCCGCGCAGGCGCTGCTCGGCTCGGCGCTCGCGGTCAAGCCGCTGCTGCACCTGGACGGGGGGCGGATCGAGCCGCTGGAGAAGGTGCGCACGGCGTCGCGGGCGATCGCCCGGCTGGAGGAGATCGCGGTCGAGCGGGCGGGGGAGCGGGAGGTGGACATCGCCGTCCACCACCTGGCGGCGGAGGACCGGGCCGAGCCGCTCGCCGAACGGCTGCGGGGACGGGTGCCGGGGCTGCGCGACCTGTACGTGGGCGAGGTGGGGGCGGTGATCGGCGCGCACGTCGGGCCGGGGCTGCTGGCGGTGGTGGTCTCGCCCCGGTGACCGTGCCCGGCTGGCAGGGCGTCAACACCTGACGGTCGCTCTCCCCCCTGGGGGTGACGTTCTTCATCCACAACCCCCGGGTTTTCCACAGGCTTTCGGTAATCTCCGCGTGCTGCTCGCGCGGTTCCTACCGTGCTCCGCATGACGAGCATGCGAGTCGGCGCACGCAAGCGCCGCGAGATCCAGCGGGTCAACGAGACTGCGACGCTGCGGATGGCGGCCCTGCTGCCCGAGGCCGGCGAACCGTCGGACACCGAGCCCTCGGTGTACGCGGGACCGGCCGGTTCCGGCGCGCCGCCACCCGGCGGCCCTGTGCCCGGTGCCTCCGCGCCGGGCGGTCCCGCGCCGAGCGGTCCGCCGTCCGGTGGGCCCCTGCCCGGCGACCCCGTCCCCGACGACCCCCTTCCCGCCCGCGTCGCGCAGCCGTGGGCGGGGCATGCGTCGGCGCTCGACCGCCGGGCAGTGGTCGGACTTCTCGTCCTCCTCCTGCTCGCCGTCGGCTACGGCGTCCAGCACTTCTGGCTGGCGCGGCCGCAGCCGGTCGAGGTCCCGGCGATCGCCGTCGCCTCGGTACCGTCGCCCGCCACTCCCGGGCCGGCCCCGCCCGGGGGCGACACCGGCGGCGCTGCGCCGGGCACCGTCGTGGTGATCGACATCGGCGGCCGGGTCGGCTCCCCGGGAGTGCACACCCTGCCCGGCGGCTCCAGGGTCGCGGACGCCCTGCGGGTGGCCGGCGGGCCGCTGGCCGGGACCGACCTCAGGAACCTCAACCTGGCCCGCGTCCTGGCGGACGGCGAACAGATCCTCGTCGGCGAGCCGATCCCCCAGCCGGCCGCAGGGGCGGGCACCGGACCGCCGCCCGCCGCCGCCTCGAAACAGCCGGTCAGCCTCAACCGCGCCACCCTCGAACAGCTCGACACCCTCCCCGGCGTCGGCCCGACCCTCGCCCAGCGCATCATCGCCTTCCGCGCCTCCCACGGCGGCGCGTTCCGTTCGCTCGACCAGCTCCGGCAGGTCAGCGGAATCGGCGAGCGCACCTACATGGAACTCCGGCCGCTGCTCACCCTCTGACGCCCCACCACGCTTCCCGTGCCGTTCCCATTTCCCATTCCCGTTGCCATTCCCATTCCCGTGCCTGCGCCCGTGCCCGTGCCCGTGCCCGCCTGAGAGGAGGTACCGCCATCGCCGCCACCGCGCCCGTCCCCGGTGACACCGTCTCCGCCGCGCCGCGCCTCAACGACCTCCGCCTGCTGATGCCCGCCGTCGCCGCCTGGGCGGTCACGGCCGCGGTCCTCGGCCTGGGCCCCGGACACGTCGCGGCCCTCGCGATGGCGGCCGGCGCGGCCGCGGCACTCGGGCTGGTCCTCTTCGCCCTCCGGGCCGGGCCCGGCGCCGGCCCGGTCCGTCGCCGCTCCGCCGCGGTGACCCTGGCCGCCGTGCTGCTCACCGCGGCGGCCGCCACGACGGCCACCCTCCTGCACACCGCCGACCTGCACCGCGGACCACTGCCCGAACTGGCCCGCGCCGCCTCCCCGGCACCGGAGGTCGCCGTCGACCTCACCCTCACCGGGGACCCGCGCGTGCGCGTCTCCCGTGGCGGCGGTTCCGGTTCCGGACAGAACCTGCTGACGGTGGACGCCGCGGTGGACCGGGTCACCGTGCCCGACGGCGTCCTCCCGGGCCCGCCGGGCCCGCGAACCGTCCGCACCCGCACGCCGGTCACCGTCCTGGTCCGGGGCGAGGACGCCGGGGCGTGGGAGCGGCTGCTGCCCTCGACCAGGCTCGCCGCCGAGGTGACGGTCCGTCCGCCGGACGAGCGCGCGGGCGAGTCGGCGGCGCTGCTGATCGCGCACGGCGAGCCGCGACAGCTCGCGCCGCCGAGCCTGCCGCAGCGGATCGCCGGGAGGCTCCGGGCGGGGCTGCGCGAGGCCACCGACGGCCTGCCTGCGGACCAGCGAGGGCTGCTGCCCGGTCTCGTGGTGGGGGACACCTCCCGTCTGCCGGACGATCTCCGGGAGGCGTTCCGGGACACCGATCTGGCCCACCTGGTCGCGGTCAGCGGGGCCAACCTGGCGATCGTGCTGGGCGTGCTGCTCGGCGCCCCGGGGCGGGCCGGCACCGCCGAGCGGAGCGGACTCGCCGCCCTGCTCGGGATCCCGCTGCGCACCACGGCCCTGCTCGGCGCCGCCGTCACGCTGGCCTTCGTGACGATCTGCCGCCCGGAGCCCAGCGTGCTCAGAGCGGCGGGAACGGGGCTGATCGGGCTGTTGGCGCTGGCCACCGGCCGCCCGCGCCAGGCGGTCCCGGCGCTGGCGGGCACGGCCCTGCTGCTGGTCCTCCTCGATCCCTACCTGGCGCGCTCGTTCGGCTTCCTGCTGTCGGTGCTCGCCACGACCGGCCTGCTGGTGCTCGGCCCGCGTTGGGCGGACGCCCTGCGGGCGCGGGGCTGGCCGCACCACCTGGCGGGCGCCGTCGGGGCGACGGCGGCGGCGCAGGCGCTCTGCGCGCCGGTGACGGTGGTGCTCTCCGGGCACGTCAGCCTCATCGGGATCCCGTGCAACCTGCTGGCCGAGCTGGCGGTGGCGCCGGCGACCCTGCTCGGCTTCGCGGTCCTGGTGATCGACCCGCTCTCACCCGCACTGGCCCGGCTGCTCGCCGAGCCCGCCGGGGTGCCGGCCGGCTGGCTGGCCGCGGTCGCCCGGCACGGCGCGGAGCTCCCGGGCGGCCGACTGTCCTGGCCGGGCGGGTGGTTCGGCACGGTGAGCCTCGCCGCCGGAACGGCCGCGCTCTGCTGCACGCTGCCCGCGCTGCTGCCCCGGCTCCGCCCGGTGGCGGTGGGCGTGCTGCTGCTGGCCCTGCTCACGGTGCTGCTGCGGCCGCCGCTGCTGGCCCGGATCGCGACCGGCTGGCCGCCGCCGGGCTGGCGGCTGGTCATGTGCGACGTGGGGCAGGGCGACATGCTGGTGCTGCCGGTGGCGCCGGAGAACGGGGAGCCGCCGGACAGCGCGGTGGTGGTGGACGCGGGGCCGGATCCGCAGGCGGCCGACCGCTGTCTGCGCGACCTGGGGATCACCAGGGTGCCGCTCCTCCTGGCGACGCACTTCCATGCCGACCACGTCGAGGGGATGCCGGGCGTGCTGCACGGCCGGCGGGTCGCGTCGGTGCAGGGGACGGCGGTCGACGAGCCGCCGGGCGAGGCCGCCCGGGTCGCGGGATGGGCGGCGCGGGCCGGGGTCCCGCTGACGCGGGCCGGTCCCGGTGAGCGCCGGTCCGCGGGGGCCGGGGTCTCGTGGGAGGTGCTGTGGCCGGACGGAGAGGAGTCGACGGTGGTGTCGGGTGCGAACAACGCGAGTGTCGCGCTGCTGGTGACCCTGGTGGGCGGTGTGCGGATGGCCCTGCTGGGCGATCTGGAGCCGCCGGCGCAGGAGGCCCTGTTGAGCCGGCTGAGGACGGCCGGGAAGGAGAGCAAGGTGGACGTGCTGAAGGTGGCGCACCATGGTTCGGCCTACCAGGACTGGGAGTTGACGGCGGCGCTGGGCCCCCGGCTGGCCCTGATCTCCTGTGGCGAGGACAACCCGTACGGCCACCCGTCGCCGCGCACGGTGGACCGGCTGCGGGCGCTGGGCGCCACGGTGCTGCGGACGGACCGCATGGGCGACATCGCGGTGACGGGCGGCGACCCGGGCCACCTCGGCGCCGCCGTCCACCCGCACGCCGAGCGCCCCGCCCACAGCCCCCGCAAGCCGAGGGCCACCCATGAGGCCGGCCCCGGCACATCGGTCGCGGCGCGCGCCGGCCGCGGCCAGCGCGCGCCGCCCTGGTAGCCCCCACCACCCTCCGCCCCGGCCACATGGGGGATGGGGTTTGGGTTGGGGGCATGGGGTTGGGGTGGAGGGATGGGGTGGGGTGGGGCCAGGAAGAAACGTTTCTCCTGCCCGGCCCCGAGCGGCACGCTCGGGGCCGGGCGAGTACAGGGCGGTACGGGGCGGGAGCGCGGCGCAGCAGGGCCTGGTCCGGCTCTGCTGAGCAGCACCCGGGAGAGCGC